>JBGTNO010000017.1:0-11652 GCA_041743065.1 Chthoniobacterales bacterium | reverse complement strand
GGCTAATATCTCGAATTTCTCGCCTTTCGGCTCCGGGAACCATTTCAAGACCCTGGGAAACTCGAGCTCTCCAACGAGATCCTCGCGCCATTTCCGCAATGTCTAGCCATTCTGATTTATCTGGAGATCCAACACCGTTGGTGTGGGGTTATGAAAGTTTATCGATCTTGTGAAGTTTCGGATGGTGGATCTAAAATTACTCGTAAACGTCCCCACTTGAACCAACCTCGACCACTCGCGGCCCCTGATGCGCGACGTTCGGCAAAAAAACGGGTGAACTCCAAATTCGTCACTTCATTCTGTATTGGTCTGCTGGTGACAATAGCTGCTGGTGTGGCAGACCAGGAAGAACATTTTGTCAAACCATCGAAAGGCTTGGTCCCCGATGCTGAGACGGCGATCAAGATTGCCGTGGCGGTCTGGACTCCGATTTACGGCGAAGCAAACATTGAAAGACAAAAGCCCTTTCACGCCTGCTTGAAGAAAGAAATTTGGCATGTGAGCGGGTCTCTTCCGAAAGGTTGGGTTGGTGGAGTAGCCATGGCTGAAATCAGCCGGGAAGATGCTCGCATTCTCAGAGTAAGTCATGGAAGATGAAGCCGAACCAGCGCATGCAGCCAATCGCTCCGGGCCGTCACGTCCCCCGCTCTCGCTGCGCTCTTCGGCAGGAGCCGCGCCGCCCCTCCGCGCTCACTGACTCTTAACGTTCGGCAAATGCGCGGCGCCCGTTATGTGAAAAACACACGCTTCATTTTATTGATTGCGCTTCTTATCTGCACTGGATGCGGATATGGGGTCTGGTGGGTTGCCTTTTCGGAAAAGTCTCAACTCGGGCCCATGCGATTCAAAGCAAGATCGGAGATTCGGATGCTAACTAATCTTTGCCGCATGTATTACACAGAGTATAATTTACCGCCCGGACGATCCCATGTGGAGATCATCGCAGCACTTGGCGGGCAAAATCCCCGACAAGTCATTTTTTCTAAGTTCAATGACCTGACGCTGGATCGCTACGGTAGGGTGGTTGATCCCTGGGCCTCGCCTTATCAGTTCGACACCCACGCTCCTTCAGATCCGATCGTCTGGTCGATCGGACCGAACCGCAAAAACGACTTGAGAGGAGCTGATTCTGATGATGACATTCTGACCGATTGGAAATGAAGCCGCACCAGCGAGTGCAGCCAATAATCGCTCCGGCGGGTTGCGCCGCCGGGACGGGGTCACTCCTCCATATTGACACATCCGAGTGAGGGGAGTTCCCCGGCAGGAAGCCGGGAAAAGACATCCAAGATGGGTGCGCTACCCCGGATCGGCGCAGGCCACCGCAAAGCGGGAGATGACTGGGTTGTCATTTCCCCGACGGCCTTCCATTCATAAAACGCAAGGAGACTTCCGGCTTTATGCCCGCGATTTCAGAAGCACCCACCCGATGGGAAACAAACCAACTGAACACCGCGAACAAGGTGGCCGAGGTGACCGCCGTTTTCTGGGTGATGAAGATTTGCGCGACGACGCTGGGCGAGACGGCGGGCGATCTGCTCTCGATGACGCTAAACGTTGGCTACGCCATTAGTTCCCTTCTCCTCCTCGGCTGCTTCCTGGTCTCGCTGGTCGCGCAGATGCGGGCTCGGACGTTTCATCCTGTCCTCTACTGGCTGGTCATTCTCACGACCAGCACCGCCGGCACGACCATGTCCGATCTCATGGATCGAACGCTCGGGCTGGGCTACGCCAGGGGCGCGCTCCTCCTCGCCGCGGGGCTAGGTGCGGTCCTGCTCGCCTGGCGGGCGAGCGGTCTCACCTTTTCGGTGAGTCGCATCTCCCGGCCCAAGGCGGAAATGTTCTATTGGACGGCTATTCTTTTCTCCAACACTCTCGGGACCGCGCTGGGCGATTATCTGGCAGACGACTCTGGGCTGGGCTTTCTCGGCGGCGCGGCCCTGATCGGCGGTTTGCTGGCACTGGTGCTGGCGCTGACTTTTTCGACGTCGATCAATCGGATCGTGCTGTTCTGGATCGCTTTCGTGCTCACGCGCCCGTTCGGGGCGACCTTCGGCGATTTGCTGACCAAGACGCCGGAAAGAGGCGGACTCGGCTTCGGCACGATCGGCTCCTCCGCCCTTCTTTTCGCCATCCTGGCTGCGCTGGTCATCTGGCAGCTCAGGGCTAACGGTCGGCGAGGACGGTGAAAATTTTCAGCACCGGGCTCGAGTAGTCATGGCGGAGAAAGGGCGGCGCGCTCCGTGGGGTCCGGTACAGAATAAAAGCCATCGACGCCTCCGGCAGGGCGGGCCGGGAGGCGAGCGGGGCGCTGGTCTCGATCATCCGGTCGGCCTCGTAGGCCACGATGTAACGGACCCGCCGCGCCTGTAGAATGCCGCGCGCCTCTGTCTGATCCATCGTCGTGAAGAATCGGGCGCTGGCCTCGATGCCCGGCAGGCTTTCGTGCGAGCTGCCCGCCACCATCGGCTGTCCGCTCCAATAGGCGAGCCCGGGAGATTGCCACCAAGGGGCCAGCACGCCCCCCCGGGGCTGGGTTTGCAGCCATTCCGCCGCCTGGCGCACGCTGACCTGATCGGTCCGCGCCTCCTGTCGCAGTGGATCTCCGGGATGGCCCGGCAGCGGGCCGTCCAGTTCGCGCCAAACCGGCCAGAGCAGGACAAGTGCGCCCAGCCACACCGCCCACACGGGCCGGAGCCGCTGGAGCTGCCAGGGCAGCGACATCGCATACGCCAGCGCGAAAAAGTAGCCCCAGCGCATCATGGAGAAAGAGAGCACTGCCGCCACCGCCAAAAGCACAAACGCCGCCGCCCGCCGATCGCGAGCCGGTTTCCAAAAGAGCAGCCACGGGGTCAGCAGCGCTCCCCATCCCACCCATCGCAACAGGCCCCATCCTCCGGCCAGTTCGCCGATCGTCCCGAACCAGGCGGTCGTTTTTTCACCCGCCACCCTCGCTCCCTCCACCCGCCACCCCTCGATCATCAGCGCCAGCAAGAGGATGCCGCCCATGACCGCGAACCCGGTCAGGCGTTCTCTGGTGAAAAGCGCGCGCCGGCCGCCCGCCAGCCAGAGAAGAAGCACCAGCGCGAGCAGAATCGACGGTTCAAACAGGGACACCCACAGCGCCAGACTCCAGGCCACTCCGGCGGCGATGGCCCACCCGCGGGTGATCCTGGCGGCCAACCGCCATTCCGCGCCGAGAGCGACGGCGAGCAAGAGCAAGAGCAGCGACTGATGATCGGGTCGCCCGAAGATGGTGGCGTGAATCAAGCCCGGGCTCACCGCGAAGAGCAGCAGCATCATTCCCCGATAGCGCTCGCCCTGCCAGCCGCCGCACCAGAACCAAAGAAATCCCGCCGTGGCCAGCGCGAAAAGCGGCGAGATCAGCGCGCCCGCCAGATCGGCGGCCTGCGCGGAAAACGGCCCCAACGCGACCGCCAGCGCGGCGATCAGGTAGTCGAGCGGAGCCGTCGTGTGCGGGACGGTGCCGTCCGGCCAGTTCTCGAAATCATGCGAACGGACGATCCGCCCCGGATGCGCCATCACCTCCCGCACCCGCGTCATGCGAGAGTAGCAATCGGCGTCGATAAAATAGACCCGCCCGCCCACGAGCACGTCCCCCAGGTTGATGAACCGCAGCCCAAAAACCAGCGTCAGAAAGATCGTGAGCTGGAGAGTTTTCCACACCCGTGAAATTTCTGCCATTTTTTCCGCCGGTGTCCATCATCTTGTGGTCGGCCGGACCGCCAAGCCCAAGACCTTGGGAAGGGGCGTGAAAAAAACGGTTGAGCCGCGTCGGGCTTCCCCCTACCATTTCCGGGATCGCACTCGCGAGCTCTCGCATTATCCATGGCAGAAAACACCAACGCTGACGAAGGTCTCTACGACGCTTCCAAAATCGACAAACTCGAAGGCCTCGACGCCGTCCGCAAACGCCCCGGCATGTATATCGGCGATCCCGATGAACGCGGGCTGCACCACTGCGTTTTCGAAGTGCTGGATAACTCGATCGACGAACATCTCGCCGGTCACTGCACCAGGATCGATGTCATCCTGCACGTCGATGGCTCCTGCACTATCCGGGATAACGGCCGCGGCATTCCGGTGGACATGCATCCGAAGTTCAAGATGCCGGCGGTCGAGCTCGTGCTGACTAACCTGCATGCCGGCGGCAAATTCGGTCAGGGTGCGTATAAGTATTCCGGCGGTCTGCACGGCGTCGGCGCAAAGTGCGTCAACGCGCTCTCCGACGAGTTCAAGGTCGAGGTCACCCGCGACGGGAAGATCTACACGATGGAATTCCAGCGCGGCAAAACGACCATGCCGCTCACGGTGATCGGCGAGCCGAAGAACAAAAAGGCCACCGGCACGCTGATCAGCTTTTTGCCGGATCCGACGATCTTCACCATCACGGTCGAGTTCAAATTCGAGCGCCTCGCCGCCCGCCTCCGCGAGCTGGCGTTCCTGAATCCGGGACTGGAAATCACCCTGCTCGACGAGCGGCCCGACCCGGATCGCAAGCAGACTTTCCTCTACCGCCACGGCATCGAGGAATTCGTTCGCCAGCTCGGCGAAAACAAGCAGCTCATTCATCCAAAACCGATCGTAATCGGGCGGCAGCGCGACGAGGTCTTCGTCGATGTGGTGATGCAATACACCGAGAGCTACACCGACCAGATTCTCTGCTTCGCCAACTCGATTCCGAACCCGGATGGCGGGACGCATCTGACCGGATTTCGCACCGCTCTGACCCGCGCGATCAACCAGTACGCCAAAGGAAACGGGCTGATCAAAGACAAGGATCCCAGCATCTCGGGCGACGACGTTCGCGAGGGCTTGATCTGTATTCTGAGCATCAAGCTGCCCGACCCGCGCTTCGAGTCGCAAACCAAGGTGAAGCTGGTCAACACCGAAATCGACGGCCTCGTCAACTCCGTTGTCTATGATGCGCTGATGACCTATTTCGACCAGAATCCCCCGATCGCCCGGAAGGTGATCGAGAAGGGCCTAACCGCCGCCCGCGCCCGCGAAGCTGCCCGCAAGGCTCGTGAAACGGTGCGCAAATCAGCGCTGAGCGGTGGGGGTCTGCCGGGCAAATTGGCCGATTGCTCCGAGCGGGACCCGAGCCTGACCGAACTTTACATCGTCGAGGGCGACTCGGCCGGCGGCTCGGCCAAGCAGGGGCGTGACCGCCGTTATCAGGCCATTCTCCCGATCCGAGGCAAGCTCATCAACGTCGAGAAGGCACGACTAGACAAAGTGCTCCAGAACACCGAAATCCAAACCATGATCACCGCCATCGGCACGGGCATCGGCGGCGGTGACCAGGAGGGCTCTTTCAACCTGGAGAAACTCCGCTACGGACGCATCATTATCATGACCGATGCCGACGTGGATGGATCGCACATCCGCACCCTGCTGCTGACTTTTTTCTACCGCCAGATGGCCGAGCTGGTGAAGCAAGGCAAGATCTATATCGCCCAGCCGCCGCTCTATCAGATCAAGCGCCGCAAGCGCGAGGAATACGTGGATGACGACGAGCAGCTCAATGCCATCCTGACTGACCTCGGAGCCGAGGATCTCAAGCTTAAGAATCTGGCCGACGGCAAGGTGCTAAGCGCGACGCAACTGAAAGATGTGCTCGGTCTGCTCGAACGTCTTGATCGTTACATCGAGCTGATCCGCCGTCACGGCGGAGATTTCGCCACGCTGATGTCGCTTCGGAATGAGCAGACAAACGCCATCCCGCGTTTTCTGGCGAAAATCCGGGAAGGCAACGAAGATTTCGTCCGGTATTTCGACGATGAAAAGTCGGCGCGCGATTTCGATGCCGATCCCGCTAATCTCGATCTGAATCTTTTCGAAGAAGATCAGGACGACGAGACTCTGCTGAAAATCAGGCAGAGGCCGGTGAAACGCCGCGCTCGCCTGATCGAACTTCACGAAGCCAGCGCTCTGGAAAAGCTCATTGTCGAACTGGGCCGCAAGGGCCTTAAGATCGAGCATTCGGAAGCGTTGGATAAGCCCATCTTCGAACTCATCGAAGGCGACGGCGACCATGCCAGGGTGATCCCCATCTTCGCCATCCCGCAAATCCTGGAAAAGATCAAGGAAGCCGGCCGCAAAGGCGTGCAGATCAAGCGCTTCAAGGGCCTCGGCGAAATGAACGCCAAGGAGCTCTTCAACACCACCATGGATCCCAACACCCGCAAACTGCTGCGGGTCGATCTGAACGAAGAGAACGCCGTCGATGCCGACAAGATGTTCACCATCCTGATGGGCGACGTCGTCGAGCCCCGCCGCCACTTCATCGAAGACAACGCCCTCAACGTCCGCAACCTGGATGTCTGAGCGAACTAAACGGGATTGACTGGATTTACTAAATTAACGGGATTCTATTTAATTGGAGGATGAGGCGCTCACTAAGCAGATCATTGGCTGTGCTATGACTGTGCATCGCACCCTCGGGCCGGGATTTCTCGAATCTGTTTACCGCAACTCGTTGCGTCATGAGCTTCGAAAGCTTGGCCTGGAGGTGGAATCTGAAAAGCATCTCATGGTCCACTATGATGGTGAGGCTGTTGGACATTTCATCGCCGACCTAATCATAAATCAAAAAATCATTTTAGAACTGAAGGCCGCTTCCGCTCTTTCGGTCGCCGACAACCAGCAACTGGTAAACTATTTGAAAGCGACAGGTCTCGACACCGGTCTGCTTATCAACTTCGGAAGTCGCAGTCTAGAGTTCCGCCGCAAACAGCGCTCCCTCCCCTTAAAAAACAGAATCCCGTAAATCCCGTAAATCCAGTCAATCCCGTTTAGTTCGCTTTCCCCGTGTATACCGCCAACGAAAAAGTCGAAAAGATCGACGTAGCTCTGGAGATGTCGAGGTCGTTCCTCGATTACTCCATGTCTGTCATCATCTCCCGCGCGCTGCCCGATGCGCGCGACGGGCTCAAGCCCTCCCAGCGCCGCATCCTCTTCGCGATGCAGGATCTGTCCCTTTATCCGGGACGCCAGCATCGGAAATGCGCCAAGATTTGCGGCGATACTTCCGGCAACTACCATCCGCACGGCGAGGCGGTCATTTACCCGACGCTCGTTCACATGGCGCAGCCCTGGGCCATGCGCGATCGGCTGATCGATGGCCAGGGCAACTTCGGCTCCGTCGAGGGCGATCCGCCCGCCGCCATGCGTTACACCGAGGCGCGGCTGACGCACCTCGGCGCGGCGCTCATGGAGGACATGGACAAGGACACGGTCGATTTCGTCCCCAATTATGACGAAACCCGCACCGAACCTTCCGTCTTCCCGGCGGCTTTCCCCAATCTGCTCGTCAATGGCGGCACCGGCATCGCGGTCGGCATGGCGACGAATATTCCGCCGCATAATCTGGGGGAAGTCATCGATGGCATCTGCGCGCAGATCGACGATCCCGACATCACCGTCGAGGATCTGACCCGCTTCATCAAAGGTCCCGATTTTCCGACGGGCTGCATGATCTGCGGGCTCGATTCCACGAAACAATACATGACCACCGGGCGCGGCTCGATGAAAGTGCGCGGGCGCGCCGGCATCGAGGAACTCAAGGGCGGCCGCGAACAGATCGTCGTCACCGAAATTCCCTATAATGTCAATCGCGCCACCCTCGTCGCGAAAATCGCGGAACTGGTGAACACCAAGATCATCACCGACATCTCGGCGGTGCGCGACGAGTCCGACGAAAACACGCGCGTCGTCATCGAGCTGAAACGCGACGCGATCCCGAAAGTCGTCATCAACAACCTTTTCAAGCACACCCAGCTTGAAAGTTCATTCGCGGCCAGCATGCTGGCGATCGATCACGGGCGGCCCAAGCTGCTCAATCTCAAGGATGCGCTCACGGCGTATATCGACCATCGTCGGGAAGTCGTCCTGCGCCGCACCCGCTACGAACTGCGAAAAGCCGAGGACCGCGCCGAGACGCTGGAAGGTTATCTCATCGCCTTGGCCAACATGGACGACTTCATCCGGATCATCCGGGAGTCGGCCAATCGCGAAGAAGCCCGCGTTAAATTGCTAGCCTACGAGTTTAGCCGCCAGCAGGTCGAACAACTAGGCATCCTCATCCGCAGCGAATCGCGCCTGACCGAAGGCCGTTATGTTTTCTCCGAAAAACAGGCCGACGAGATTCTCAATCTGCGCCTCTATCAACTGACCGGTCTGGAGCGGAACAAGATTGAGGAAGAATACAAGACGCTCTTGGCGAAGATCGTCGATCTGCTTGACATCCTGGCGCGCGAAGAACGCGTCATGGGCATCATCAAAGACGAACTCCGCGCAATTCGCGAAAAATACGCCACCCCGCGTCTCACCCAGATCGTGCCGGACGAGGGAGAGATCGCGATGGAGGATCTCATCGCCAACGAGGGCAGCATCATCACCATCACCCACAGCGGCTTCATCAAGCGCACCGCCGTGAGCAGCTACCGCGCTCAACGCCGCGGCGGCAAAGGCGTGCGGGGCATGACGACTCGCGAAGGGGCGACCGAGGAGGAAGACGGCGATTTCGTCGAGCATCTTTTCACTGCCACCACCCATGATTATCTCATGTTCTTCACGGGCGACGGACGTTGCTACGTGGAGAAAGTCTATGAGATACCGGAAATGGGCCGCGCCACCAAGGGTCGCTCGATCGCCAACTTGCTCGAACTGCGTTCCGGCGAGAAAATCGCCGCCACCATCCGGGTGCAAGCCAAGCTGGAAGGCAGCGGACCGCAGGCCGTCGATAACACTTGGGATCCCGAACTGCATATCGTGTTCGCTTCCCGGTCCGGCATTGTCAAAAAGTCGAACCTCAGCGATTTCAAAAACGTGCGCAAGGGCGGCATCATCGCCATCAACATCGAAGCAGACGACCTTCTCATCGATGCCAAGCTCACCACCGGCGACAACGAAATTGTCCTCATCACTCGCCAGGGAATGAGCATTCGTTTCAATGAAGACCAGCTCCGCGATCAGGGCCGCAACACCGTGGGCGTCTGGGGTATTCGGCCGGTCAAGGGAGACTACGTCGTCGGCAGCGCCCTGGTTAATATGGAGTCCACTCTCCTCGTCGCGGGCGAGAACGGCATCGGGAAGCGGACACCCTTCGACGAATACCGCACCCAATCGCGCGGCGGAAAAGGCATCATCACCATGAGAACCGGCGACAAAACCGGCGAAGTCGTCGGCGCGCTAACCGTCCGGGAGGAGAGCGAAATCATGTTGATCACTAACAAAGGCCAACTCGTCCGCACTCGGGTGAGGGAAATTCGCGAGACCGGCCGCAATACTATGGGAGTCAAACTCATCGATCCAAAAAAGGGCGAAAAATTGCAAGCCATTGCCCCGGTGGTGAGTGATGTCATCGATGAAGATGACCCCGAATTTTCCGATCCTGTTTCCGCGTAATTATACTCAAATTCCCATGGGTCATATCACCGATTTCATCGACTATCATTATCGGCATTTCAACGCGGCGGCGCTGAAAGATGCGACCGATGGCTATATCGCCCACCTCGATCAGGGCGGTGTCATGTTCATGACCCTGGCCGGCGCGATGAGCACCGCTGAGCTGGGTCTGTCTCTCGCGGAGATGATCCGGCAGGACAAAGTGCACTGTATCTGCTGCACCGGCGCGAACCTCGAGGAGGATGTCTTCAATCTCGTCGCGCACGATCATTACGAGCGCATCCCCCATTATCGCGACCTCAGTCCCGCCGATGAGCAGGCTCTCCTCGACCGGCACATGAACCGCGTCACCGATACCTGCATCCCCGAGCACGAGGCCATGCGCCGAATCGAGGCCGTGGTTCTGGAGGAATGGGTCAAGGCCGATCGGGCCGGTGAACGCTATTTCCCGCACCAGTTCATGTATCAGATTCTGCTGAGCGGAAAACTGGAGGGCTCGTATCAGATCGATCCGAAGAACTCCTGGCTCCTGGCCGCCGCGCAAAAAAACCTGCCCATGATCGTTCCCGGCTGGGAAGACTCCACCCTCGGCAATATGTACACCGGCCACGTCATTACCCAGGATGTGAAAAACGTCCATACCGTCCGCACCGGCATCGAATACATGATGCGGCTCGCGGAGTGGTATCAGGAAACCGCTCCGAAATCCTCGATCGGGTTTTATCAAATCGGGGGCGGCATCGCGGGTGACTTCCCCATCTGCGTCGTGCCGATGCTGCATCAGGATCTGCAAAAACCGGAAGTCCCGCTCTGGGGCTACTTCTGCCAAGTTAGTGACTCGACGACTAGCTACGGCTCCTATTCCGGCGCTGTCCCGAACGAAAAGATCACCTGGGGCAAGCTCGGCGAGAACACTCCCAAATACGTCATCGAGTCCGACGCCACTATCGTCGCGCCGCTCATGTTCGCGAAAATTCTCGACTGGTAATGCCGCTGGACGATTTCTCAGAAGCCCGGGTCCTGGTCACCGGAGGCGCCGGCTTCATCGGCTCGGCCCTCGTCTGGGAACTGAACCGCCGCGGCTGCGGCGATATCGTCATCGCCGATTTTCTGGGCACGTCGGAGAAGTGGCGCAATCTCGTCCCGCTCCGCTACGCTGAATATCTGGAAGCTGACGATCTTTTCCACCGGCTCGATCATGCAGGGCTCGGCCACTTCGATCTCATCCTGCATCTGGGAGCCTGCTCCGCCACCACCGAGAAGGACGCGGCCTATTTGGTTCGCAACAATTTCGAATACACGCGCCACCTCGCCCTCTACGCTCTCTCGCAGGAGAGCCGCTTTGTTTACGCTTCCTCCGCCGCCACCTACGGCGATGGTGCCCAGGGCATGGACGACACTGACCCGGACCTCGAGAAATACCAGCCGCTCAACATGTATGGCTACTCCAAGCACATGTTCGATCTGTGGGCTCAGCGCCAAAACCTTCTCGATGAGCTGATCGGGCTGAAATATTTTAACGTTTTCGGCCCGAACGAAAATCACAAGGAAGACATGCGCAGCCTAGTCAGCAAAGCGTATGATCAGGTGGTCGAAACCGGCGAAATCCGTCTTTTCAAAAGCTACCAGCCCGACTATAAAGACGGAGAGCAGCAGCGCGACTTTCTCTATATAAAAGATGCGGTCAAAATGACCTTGCATCTCGCGCAGCATCCTGAAGCTGGCGGCCTCTACAATATCGGTTCCGGCCGGGCTCACACCTGGATCGAACTGGCGAACGCCGTCTTCTCCGCACTGGATAAAGAGCCGCGCATCGAATTCATCGACATGCCCGAGATCCTGCGAGGAAAATACCAATATCACACGCGGGCAGAGACCACTCGCCTGCTGGGCACTGATTACACCGCCGAGGGGACCAGCCTTTCCGACGCAGTGGCGGATTACGTGCGGAACTATCTCATTCCCGATACCCGCCTTAGTCCGTAAATTCCCCAATTGCCTGGTCGGCCGCGAGCGTCCTCTCGACGCTTTCTCCCATCGCGAGCGGCTCAGCCCACCTTCGGCTCCTGCGCCCGGAAGTGGGTCACGAGATGTCCGTTCAAAAACTTCAGGCCGTTGTCGAGGGCCAGCTTGCGCAGGGCGAAGGGCAGCGGCTCCCCGATCTCGCCCCTGCGCTCCCGCGTCGCGCGACCGCCCCGGTTCCACACCGTGAGCGCCTCC
>JBGTNO010000016.1:0-8040 GCA_041743065.1 Chthoniobacterales bacterium | reverse complement strand
GCGGCGGTGCGGTGGAGTTCTTCCGGCACATTGGCGAGGGCGGCGTCGGCCATGAGCGCGATCGTGGGCAGGATCATGAGCGCGAGGATGAGGGTGGCCGCGAGCACGCTCTGGCCGGGGGGCTGGACGCGATTGATGATGGGGACGAGCACGACCAGCCCCCAGAAGCCGAAGACGACCGACGGGATACCGGCGAGCAGCTCGATGATGCGCTGGTAGATGCGCCCGACCGATCGCGGCGCGTAGAACCGGCAGAAGATCGCGGCCCCGATCCCGAAGGGCGTGGCCAGCAGGACGGAGCCGGACATGATGACGAGCGTGCCCGCGAGCATCGGCACCAGATTGAACGTGCCTTTCGCCGCCAACTCGTCGGGATGCCACGACGGGTCGGTGAAGAAACGCGTGAACCCGACGTTGCGCAGCGCCGGGAGCGATTCGACGACGATAAAGTAGCTGACGAGCAGCGTGATCGCGCCCGCGACGCACGCGCAGGCGCGCAGGACGCCGATGAGGATGCGGTCCCTATCGAACCGGAACATACGATTGATGCCGCACGAGATCGTCCACCTCGTCGGAGAGCGCGTAGTCGAGAAAAGCCTGCACGAGGGGGGTCGGCTCGGGCTGGGTGACGAGGATCAGCGGACGATTGAGCGGGAAGTCGCCGGACTCCACCGTCTGGCTGGACGCCGCCACGCCACGGAGCGGCAGGAGCTTGATCGGCACGCCGTTGGCCGCATCGAATTCCGACGCGCCGACGGACATGTAAGTGATCGCGTTCCTATCGCTGGCCACGGATTTGATGCCGTGCTGGTTTTCCCCGGAGATGAGGTCGGCTTTGAAATCCTCGGGTTTGAGGTTGTAGAACTCCATCATGAGTTCGAGTTCGGAGCGGCCGTCGGCGCGATTGATGGCGGTGATCTCCGCGTCCTCGCCGCCGACTTCCTTCCAGTTGCCGATCCGACCCGTGAAGATGCCCAGGATCTGCTCGTCGGTGAGTTCGGTCACGGGATTGGCGGCATTCACGATGAAGCCGACGCCGTCCCTCGCCAGCAAGTGGGATTTGCGCCCGGACTGCTCGGAGTTCTTGAGCGCGCGCGAGGACATCCCGATGTCGGCTAATCCCCTGGCCGGGTCGTTGATGCCTCGCGAGGAACCGCCCGTCTGGACGTCGATCCGCACCTTCAGATGCGCGGCTTCATAGCGCTTGGCAATCTCGGAAATGAGGGGCGCGATGGTGGTCGATCCGGTGAGCGTGATCTTTTGCCGCTCACCGGCGGACCCGGACTTTCCGCAGCCGGAAAGCAGGACCACGGGAAGGGTGATGGCGAGCAGAGTGAAGATTCGGTTCATATGGAATTGGGCGTGGATTGGGCGAGGCAGCAAACGTGCGTTCCAGAGCTATGCCCGGATGAGAGTCCCGAACATAGTAAAAATTCCGTGGGCGAACGGGCAGTTGCCGCTGTCCCATCCAATCTAAAAACGCGCACGTAAAACCCCGGTAATCGTTCCTGGAATTTCGAGATGAAAGGCGGGGAGCGTGGCGGCGGCCGAAGGGAGCCGCCGCCCGTTCCGGTCTCGCTCAAAACGTTAGCTTCATTCCCACCTGCACCCCCCGCCCGCCCAGCGACGCGATGTCCTTTAGGAATGAAGTGTGCAGACGCGCTTCTTCATCCGTCAGATTCACCCCTTTGACATAGACATTCATCTCCGCGCCCCGGACGGGCAGCGTGTAGCCGATACTGGCATTGACCAGAAAGTAGCTGTCGGTCGCCAGCTCGAATTCGGAGATGCCGCGGTTGAAGCGCTGGAGATCGAGGCTGGAGCCTCCAGCAGCGCGTTGCTCAGCGACACCTCCCGATGCTCCAGCGCGTAGCCGAGCACGCGCGCGACGAAGCCACGGGCGTCGCGCGCTGCCTGGCAGGCCGCCGGAAGGTCGCCGTGTTCAATGCACTCAAAAATGCGCGCCACGACTTCGGGCGACCGGCGCAGACTCTCGCGCACGGTGAAGATGACGCGCTCGATTACCACGGTCAACGCGATGATGGAGGCGAGGAGCAGCGGCCACCTCACTGGGCCGCCCTTGAGAAATAACTGGATCATCGGTTTGTGGTCATGGTTGGAATCGGGCGGTCACACCAAGTGGAATTACGCGGTACGGTAAGCGGGAGCGTCACGGTTTCCGCAAGGCAAACGCAAGCATCAGCAGTGAGATCGCGACGATCCAGGAGCCCGCGACCCGCAGGCCAATGCGCAGCCACTGCCGCTTCTTTTCGATCGCCAGCGTGGCCAGGTGAGCGAGGTAGAAAAGGCCGAACATCAGGCTGAGCCAAGTCCCAAGAAGGGTCTTCGTTTCCTGGAAAACCGTCCCGGTTTCCAGTCCGGAGTCGAGGCCGATCGCCGCGGCGGCGAGGGCCATCAGGATTCCGGTCGCCCAGAGCGGCAGCCGCGCTTCCAGGGCCACGAGGCCCCCGGCGACCAGCGCGATGCCAATCAGGACCGGAGCGGGAACACCGGTCACCCAGCGCATCATGGTCAGTCCCAGCGCGCAGGCCGCGATGGCCCCAAATACTTTGCAACCGAAGCTGACGCGCGAGTTCCAATCCTGTCCGATCAGCAGCGCGAGTCCCAGCATGATGAGCACATGGGCAGGTGTGAGCCATGGGTGAACGACGCCGTTCATCACGTCGTTCATGCCGGGCGAAGTCATGTGGGCCTGCGCGGACCCTGGCAGGATGCTCAGCAACAGGAGCGGCAGTGGCCACCGGCGTCGTCGGTTCATCCTTCAGAGAAAACCGAAGAGAAAACCGAATCCCACGAGGCAAATGACCGCGCCGCTGGCCCGCACGAAGACTTGGCCCCAGGGCCAGCGCACGAGCAGGCCGAAGGCGATGCCGGACAGATGCAACAGTCCGGTGGCCACCACGAAGCCGACCGCGTAGGTCATGGCATTCGCGGCCTGAGGCAGCTCGGAGCCGTGCGCGTGACCGTGGAAGATCGCGAAGAAGCCCACCAGGACCGCCGCCACCCAGATCGGAGGTCTGGCGGCCAGCGCCACCGCCAGCCCAAGCACGATCCCCGAAAGCGCTATGCACGTCTCCACGCCGGGCAACGGCACACCGAGCACCCCCAGCGCTCCGCCGAAGGCCATCACCACGGGAAACACAACCGGCAGCAGCCACATCGCGGGCGCGCCCAGGTAAGCGCCCCACAATCCCACGGCCACCATCGCGACGATGTGATCGAGGCCCGTCAGAGGATGGCGAAATCCGCTGATGAACCCGCCGATGGAGCCGGTCTCGGAATGAGCCCCGGCGGTCATCGGCAGGACGAGCAGCAGCGCAAAGATGAGCACACGGGGAAGGGCGGGATATTTCGTGAGCGGTGTCGTCATGGGTATTCGGTTCAGAATGTCGCCGTCACGCTGAGGCGGAATTCCCGCGGTTCGGCGGGGTGGAAATGAATGTCGTCCACGCCTTCCGCGGGCTCTCCGCGCAGACGCGAAGTGTAGAAATAATCGTTGTCGCTGTCCTCCGCGTCGAAGACGTTGAAGCACTCCAGCCGCGTGCTCCAGGTCTCGTTGACCCGATAGCCGACCTGCGCATTGACCAGCGTCGTGGAGTCGGACGTGACACTGCCGTCTTCGATCAGATCGCGCGGGCCGAAGTAACGCAGCCGCACGCTGGCGTCCCAGTTTCGCAGCACGCCGGGAAGATCATGCACGCTCACGCCGGCGGCGATGACCGTCTCGACGGAGCCGGGGATGTGGTTACCTTCGGGGGCGTCCTCGCTGAAACGCGAATGCGAAAACGCGAAGTCCGCGTCGAGGGTCAGCCAGGGAATCGGGCTGTAGTAGTTCGCCCACTCGAGGCCGTAGCGGCGGCTCGGGCGGCTCGGCTCGGTCGTCCCGGCGTCGCCGACGAAGAGCAGCTCGCTATCGATATCCAGGATCCACGCGGTCAGTGAACTTTGCAGGCCGGGGACGATGGTGGTGCGGATACCCACTTCCGCGCCTTTGGTTCGCACGAGCGGATCGGCGGGCTCGACCCGCTCGCCACTGCCGGGATCGACGCGGGTGATGACGCCGCGCGCGTCGTTCGAGTGAAAGCCCAGGCCGCCGTTGAGGTAGAATTCCGTCTGCGCCCACGGCCCGAAGATGAGCGAGAGCTTCGGGCTCGCGATGATGTCGTCCTTCGTGCCGCTGTTCACGGCGAGCCCGCTGTTCACGTCGAAGTAATAGTAGTCCGCGCGCACACCCGCTTCCGTGCGGAACCACGGCGTCCACCGGGTCTCGTTTTTCAAAAAGACGCCGACGCTCGACTCGACGGTGCGGTCAGAGCGGGTCGTCTCCAGCCGTTTCCGCAACTGGGTGTGATAGAGGCCGTTGCGAATGTTGTCCTGCCGGAACTGGAGACCGCCGGTCGTCGCCGAGTTCAGGCCGAAGATTTCGCCGAAGAGCGTGTGCTCGACCTTCGCGCCCCAGTGGATGCGGCGATCCTTCTGCTCGAACTGATCGCCCCGGTCCGGGTCGTCGAGGAAGTAGGTGAAATTCGAGAACAGATCGAGGTCGTAGTAGAGCCCGTAGAGCAGAATTTTCGTCGCCGAGCTGGCATCCGCGCGGTGCCATTCTCCTTGCAGCGAGTAGCGGGAACTGTCGCCGCCAGTCGATTGATCGAGCGAGCCGAACCGCCCGACGGTGCCGTCGTCCACCGCGCGTTTCGCCAGTTGATCGGAGGCCGTCCAGTCGCCGTGATACGCCATCGCGGTCAGGCTCCAGCCCAGCGCGCGGTCGCCGCCGCTGAGCTTCACCAGCGCGTTGAGCTTTTGGTAATCGTCCGGGTTCTCCCACGGTCCGTCGTTGTGATAAAGCTCAAGGCCGTAGAGGAGCGTCAGCGGCGCCTCTCCGGGCCGGGCGAAGGCCTTGCCATCGGCGCCTTTCCCGAAATCCGCAGGGGCCGCGCCGAGGCCGACCGATTGCCCGAAGACCAGCCGCGCGTAGCCATCGGTGCCTCCCTCCAGCGTGAGGAAGCCGCGGTCGAGCCGGTCGAAGAGTTCGATATTGAAAGCGCCCGCCGACGCGAAATCTCCCTGCTCCGCGTAATACGGCCCTTTGCGGTATTCCACCTCGCGGACGAATTCCGGGATGAGAAAATTCAGGTCCGTGTAGCCTTGTCCGTGCGCGTGCGTGCGCAGGTTGACCGGCACGCCATCGACGCTGGTCGCGAGGTCGGTGCCGTGGTCGAGGTTGAAGCCGCGCAGGTAAAACTGGTTGGCCTTGCCCGCGCCGGAATGCTGCGAGACGATGACGCCCGGCACGGTCTCGACGATTTCGCCGGGCCGCAGCAGCGGACGAAGCGCGATCTGCTCGTGCCCGACCACGCCTTCATTCGAGGACGTGGCGACGCCGAGCAGACTGTCGGAGCGCTCGGTCACCAGGACTTCCGGGAGCAACACCGGGGATTCGGTGGATTGCTGCGCTGGCGCGGCGACGATCAGACTCGCGAACACGAGAGAACAGACGATGGGGCAGGTTTGATGAATTTCCATAAATGGCTGGGTGGTTGAGTTTCCCGCGCGGCCGCTCCAGAGAAAAGCCACGTCCGGGATGCTAAGGTTTTGTGCCCGTCCTCGCGGCCAACGGCTAGGTAGTGACTTCTGTTGGCGGCAACAAGCCCAAATATGCACTGGAGGGCACGTTGGAGGCTGGGTGAGCGGTTCATGGTTTCATCGAATACGGAAGAAGGGTCACCCGCCGCGACTGGCCAACGGCGGCGCCGCGTCCAGCGCAGCGGGCAACTCTTCCTGCACCGCTAGAACGTTAGCTTCATTCCCACCTGCACCCCCCGCCCGCCCAGCGGCGCGATGTCCTTTAGGAATGAAGTGTGCAGACGCGCTTCTTCATCCGTCAGATTCACCCCTTTGATATAGACATTCATCTCCGCGGCGCCCACGGGCACGGTGTAGCCGATACTGGCATTGACCAGAAAGTAGCTGTCGGTCGCCAGCTCGAATTCGGAGATCCGATTCTGATGCGCTGAATACTGACCCTCGAGGGTGGCGCTGAAACGGTCGAATCCGTAATTCAATGCGACGCTCGCGCGAAAGGGCGGGATGCGCGGGAGCGGCTCGTTCGTGCGGGTGTCTTCCGCGTGGACGTAGTCGGCCTTGAGCCCCAGATCCAGCGTCTGACGTGAGGAAAACGACGGGCTCTCCGGCCGCATGGCGGCGTCTTTACTCATCGTCGGAATCTCCGGCTCGACGGGCTCGATCAGGTGGAAAGTCACTTCCGCTTCGCCGCCGAAGAAAGTGACGTCGGTCGCGCGATAGACGAAGACCGGGAGATCGTCCTCCTCGCCCGCGACGACCTCGCCGCTGCCAAACAAGCCGACGAAATCGGTGAAGTGATAATAGAAGCCAGTGACCGAACCGGTCACGCGACCCAATTTTTTGCGGAGCGACAGATCGACGCTGAAAGCCTTCTCACTAGACAAATCCGCGTTGCCGATCTCGAACGAATCGGTCGCCACGTGCGGCCCATTTGCAAAAAGCTCCTGATAAGTGGGCGCGCGCTGGGTGAAGGCGGCATTGAGCGCGATGGCATAGTCTTCCACCGGTGTGTAGATAACGCTCGCGGAGCCGCTCAGGTTATTGAATTCCCGGCCCCGCGCCGCGCCGAAGCCCTCGCCTCCCGCGGAATCGACGGTGGCGTGATCGAAGCGTCCGCCGAACTGCAGCCGCCACTGCGGATCGAGAGTCAGTTCCTCGAAGACGAAACCGGAATTGATCCGCGTCTCGACCGGCGGCACGAAAGCTTCCTCGCCCAGCGCGGAGAAATCGCTCTTCTCAATCTGGTAGCCGATGGCGCCTTCCAGCGGGCCGAGTTTTTCATGGGCGACCTCGAGGCGGCCGTCGTAGCCCTCGTTTTCGAATTTTGTGCCCGTGGCCGCGCCCTCGAATTCCGTGTGCTCATAGTCAGAAAGACCGACGGCGTACCGGATGGATTTCACGCCCGCGAAGGGCTCGTAGAAAGCGCCGCGCGCATCCCAGCGGCGCTGCTCGAGATCGATGGTGACCTCCCGCTCGGCGACAGTGCCGTAGTTGGTGTGAAAGCCGGAATAGGCCAGGCCGAAGTAGCCTTTATCCCAGACATACGAAGCGCCGCCGGAGAGGCCTTCGGTGCGCAGGTCGCTGTTCGGCAGCACATCGCGGGTTTCTTTTTCGCCGTCCTCCAGCGGTTCCCGCTCGCGCAGCCGGGCCGAACGGGCCTGGCCGGGGATGTGCAGTTCGTCGGTCGCGCGCTTGTAGCCTTCGAGGTGCCAGTTAAACCCGCGCACGCCGCCTTCCAGCGTGAAAGCCCCGCCGCGCTCGGTGTTGATGGACCCGTAGCGCCCCTCGACGGAACCCTGGACCGGCCGGTCGATCCGCTCGTCGGGAATGCGGTTGTCCAGCACGTTGACCACGCCGCCAATGGCGTTGGGGCCATAGAGCAGCGTGGCCGGGCCGCGCACAATCTCGATGCTCTCGGCCGACACGGGATCGAAGCTGACGGCGTGATCCACGCTGGTCGCCGAGGCGTCGAGGGTGGTGGTGCCGTTTTGCAAAACCCGGATGCGGTCGCCATCCAGGCCGCGGATGACCGGGCGGCTGGACGCGGGTCCGAAGTAGGTGGAGGAAACGCCCGGCTGGTCATTGAGCGTCTCGCCGAGCGTCGGCGCGAGCTTGAGCGTAAGAGCGTCGCCGCTCAGGACGGAGACCGGCTGGGCCTGCTCGAAGAGCGTGCGCTCGATCGGGCTGGCGGTGACGACGACTTCGTCGAGAACGATGGACGGAACGGCGTCCGCGGCGCTCTGGGCGCGGAGCGATGAGACGGAGAGCGCGAAGGCAGTCGCGCAAAAAACGGAAGTGATTTTCATTAAATAAGAGTGGAGTCATGAGATTGGGCATAGTTCCGCGGCGCACGGAGGCGCGGCGCGGAGAGGCGCAAGCAGACGGGTGCCGGCGAAGCCGCGGACGATTGTCCGCAGCCGGTCCATGGGGTGCCGC
>JBGTNO010000015.1:0-13117 GCA_041743065.1 Chthoniobacterales bacterium | reverse complement strand
TTCCGCTACGGGCGGAAGCATTGAGTATGAAACCCTGAATCCGGGTGTTCCTAGCGAGAGGTGGGTGCGGCGGCCAGACCTTGGTTTCAGCCACACGCCCCTTTCCTCCGACCTACTTTCGATTTTCTTTCCGGAGACGGGCGGCCAGTCTCTCGCCGGAATTCACTCACCGCAACCTGATGCATAAGATCCCACTCGGTAAGGCGATTTTGCGGAAACGTCGCTGGCGTTTTCTCAATCTCACGTGGGACGATGTGGTGCGATACTTTTTCGGCGGCAACGCCTTCATGGCGGTCGTGGTGCTGGCCCTGATCACCATTTTTCTCTTCCGCGAGGGTTTTGGCTTTGCCCGGCTCTACCGCGATGACCTCACCCTTTATCGCCGGGCGGGACTCGAGTATGTCGATATCTTGCGCGGCCAGTCGGACCGGTTCACCGACCTGGCGCGTGAACTCAATCGGATGCGGCTCGACGAGCTGAAGCGGCTGCTGAAAGAGGGAGCCGCTCTGGCGGAGGCCAACGCCGCTCTGGCGGGCTTCGACCAGCTTTCCACCACCTTCAGCAACGCCGGCGGAGATCTCTACGGCCTGGTCTCCGATTTGGGCGATGTCGCGACAGAGACGCGCAACAACTGGAGAAATCGAGGCAACGCTCTCGCCGAGCAGGCCAGGTTGAGGCGGGAGGGAAAGGCCAGCGAGGCGGCGGCGGTCGAGGTGGCGGAGGTTGATTTCGCCGGCAATATCCAGGTCCTGCGCAGCACGGTGGAGCAGGTCTATCCCGCCGTGACCGAGTCCGTGGTCGGTGGAATCTCCGCCGCTTTCCAGACGCAGCCGTCGGTGCCGAGCGAGACGCTGGCGCGTCGGCTCAAGAAATTCGGCGTGGATGCGCAGGATTTCGCGGCGACCTTCCCGGTCACTCGCAAAAAACTGGCCGAGTGGGATCCCGCGGGCGAGGTCGGCATCAGCCGCGCGCTCTGGGGGTTCCTGACCGGGAAGCAGTGGCTGACCAACAGCTCCTGGCAGGATCGCTACGGGATTCTGCCCCTCTTCACCGGTTCGTTGCTGGTTTCGCTGATTGCGCTGACCCTGGCCATTCCGCTGGGAATCGCGGGCGCCATCTACGTCAATCAAGTGGCCAGCCCGCGCGAAGCCGGACTGATCAAACCCACCATCGAATTCATCGCCGCCTTCCCCTCGGTTGTGCTCGGCTTTTTCGGGATCGTGGTCCTGGGCAGTGCCCTGCGCGAACTATCGACCTGGGAAGCGCTTTCCTGGGTGCCTTTCTTTCCCATCTCGGAACGTCTCAACGCCACCACCGCGGGCGTGCTGCTCGGTCTCATGGCGGTGCCCACGATCTTCAGTCTGGCCGAGGACGCGATCAACAACGTGCCGGTGCATTTCAAGGAAGCCTCCTTCGCCTTGGGCGCCTCGCGATTGCAAACGCTGGTGCGCGTGATCCTGCCCGCCTCCCTCTCCGGCATCATCGCGGCGATCCTGCTCGGCTTCGGCCGCGTCATCGGCGAAACGATGGTCGTGCTGCTCTGCGCGGGTAACCGGATCCAGATTCCCGATTTCACGCGCGGACCCGGGGTGATGGTCGAGCCCGTGCATACCATGACCGGCATCATCGCTCAGGAGATGGGCGAAGTGGACTATGGCGGCATCCATTACCGCGCCCTCTTCATGGTGGCCATCTTCCTGTTTCTGCTCGCGCTCTTCATCAACTTCCTCGCGCAGAAAATCGTGACTAGATACCGCATCTCCATTGGCTAACCGGAATGGAAGCACCGCTGAACTATTTCCGCCGGAAGCCCACGCTGTCCCAGCGCCTGGAGGCGGCGACCTTCTGGGCATTTCGGATCGCGACCTATGCCGTGCTCTTTTTCACGGCCTACATCGTCTTGAACATCGCGATCAAGGGCGCGCCTCAACTTTTCCGGCCCGGTTTTTTCACCATGTCTCCGGAGACGCTTTACCTTTTCGAGTCCGAAGGTCGGCACTTGGAAATGGGGGACACGGAGTTCCGGGCCTATCAGACGACGCACGTCATCGACGAGAGTTCGGTGAAATCGATCGCGCATTCCGCGGGCGGAATTCTGCCCTGCATCGCCGGTACGGTGCTGCTGGTGATCGGCTCGATGCTGATCGCGCTGACCCTCGGCATCTCCGCCGCGATTTACCTGAGTGAGTATTCCACGCCTTCTGCCTGGATTCATGCGACTCGGCTGGCGATTCTCAATCTGGCGGGCGTGCCCTCGATCGTCTTCGGCCTCTTTGGCTTCGGCCTGTTCGTCCTCTATTTCAACTGGGGCGTCTCACTGATGGCGGGCTGGTTCACGCTCGCGCTGATGGTGCTGCCGGTCATCATCACCGCCAGCGAAGAGGCGCTCCGCTCTATCCCGGTGGGCTTTCGCGAAGGCTCGCTGGCCCTAGGCGCGACGAAATGGCAGGCCATCCGCACCAACGTGCTGCCCTACGCGCTGCCGGGCATGCTGACCTCCTCGATCCTCAGCATCGCCCGCGTGGCCGGCGAGACCGCGCCCATCATGTTCACCGCCGCCTTCGTCATGCGCGACGAGATGCCCTGGCAGGGGCTGAATCGCTGGACCGATTTCTTTTTTCAAGGCGTGATGGCCCTCCCCTATCACATCTATGTCGTCAGTTCGAAAATTCCGCAGAACGAATACACCGAGCGGGTGCAATACGGCACCGCTTTTGTCTTTCTGCTCGTGGTGGCCAGCGTCGCGCTGACTGCTATCGTGTTGCGAGGCAGACTGAGAAAACGCTACAAATGGTAACCAAAAATCCTGAGGCCGCCGGCTCTCATCCCAATCTACGCATGGACCATCCGATTCCACTGGCCGCTCAAAACGGACCCGCCGAGGCGGCAGCCGATCCCAACTCCAAGGCTCTTATTCAGATTGAGCACCTGGATTTCTACTACGGGGCCAGCCAGGCGCTTTTCGATCTCACGCTCGATATTCCGCGGCAGGAAATCACCGCGTTCATCGGACCTTCGGGCTGCGGAAAATCGACGTTGTTGCGTTGTCTCAACCGGATGAACGATCTGATCCCCGTCGCCCGGATCGGAGCGGGGAAAATCCGGATTCACGGGGTCGATATTTACGATTCGGCGGTGAGCGTGATCGAACTGCGCAAACGCGTCGGGATGGTTTTTCAAAAATCGAATCCCTTTCCGAAATCGATCTACGAAAATATCACCTACGGCCTCCGCCTGCAGGGCGTGAGCCATCGCGGCAGGCTCGACGAAGTGGTCGAGAAAAGCCTGCGCGGCGCGGCGCTCTGGGATGAGGTGAAGGATCGGCTGCACACCAGCGCGCTTGGCCTCTCCGGCGGACAGATGCAGCGCCTCTGCATCGCGCGGGCCATCGCGGTCGAGCCGGAGATCATTTTGATGGACGAGCCCTGCTCGGCGCTGGACCCGATCGCCACGGCCAAGGTGGAGGAGCTGATCCATCAGTTGAAGAAGAATTATACCATCGTTATAGTCACCCATAACATGCAGCAAGCTGGCCGCTGCTCGGATCACACCGCTTTTTTCTATCTAGGCAAATTGATCGAGCTCGACCGGACGGAAAAAATCTTCACCAATCCCGCGCAGAAACAGACGGAAGACTACATCACCGGTCGTTTCGGTTGAGGTTCCGGCGTCGCTCGCTCACTTATCTCTCATTTATGGATAGTCCCATCCCTCCGCCGGGAAGCCACATTCTCGATGCCTTCAACACCGCTCTGGGCGTGTTGCGCAGCGATGTGCTCATGATGGCGAGCCTGACCGAGCGCGCGCTCGAGAACGCGATGCGGGGCCTGTATTCGCGGGAGGATGAGCCTTGCGCCCGCGCCATCGCCGACGATGAGGAGATCGACGATCTCGAGATTCAGGTCGATCACGAAGGGATCCAGGCGCTGCTGCGCTTCCAGCCGGTCGCTTCCGATCTGCGGCAGGTCGTTTCGACCATGAAATTGGCCGGCAACCTGGAGCGGGTGGCCGATCAGGCCGTCAGCATCGCGCGACGGGCGCGCAAACTGAACAAGCGGCCCCCGCTCGATGAGGTGGCCTTGATCGGACCCATGTATGAAGCCACGCTCGGCATGTTTCAGGACGCGATGAAAGCGTTTGCCGAAGGCAACGAGGAACTGGCGGAGACTTTGAAACCGCGCGATCGCCAACTGGATGAAATGAACCGCGCGATCGGCAGCCAGATCACCGAGAAGATGACCGGAGCGCCCGACCGGATCGAAGCTTACCTGGCGCTGATCTTTGTCGCGCGTCATCTGGAACGGGTGGGAGATCACGCCGTCAACATGGGCGAGGACGCGGTCTATGCCGTGGCCGCCCGCGATATCCGCCACACCTCGACCGCCGGAAAATAGCGCGATGTTCAGTCCCTACGTGATCACGCAGATCAACGACGTGCGCGACACCGTTGTCCGCATGTCCAGCATGGCGAGCAATCAGCTTCATTTTGCCTCAAAAGCCTGTATCGAGCGCGATGCGGAGGCGGCCGATGAGGCGGAGACGCTCGATGAGGGGATCGATCGGATCGAAATGGAAGTGGACGATAAAGTGATCACCTTCATCGCCCGGCACGCTCCCGTGGCGAGCGACTGCCGCCGCATGATCGCGGCTTCCAAGATCGCCAGCAACCTGGAGCGCATCGGCGATCAATCCACCTCGATCGCGCGGCGGGCGCGCAAATTGAACCGCCAGCCGGAATCAGGCTGCGCTATCGATCTGCCGCTCATCGCGGAAGAGGCGGCCTCCATGTTGCGCGATGGCATCCGCGCCTTCGCCGAAGAAGATCCGGACCTCGCGGAAGCGGTGATCGGGCGCGACGCGACGGTGGACGAACTCAATCACGACCTCACGCGGGAACTCACGCATTTCATGCAGGGAAACCCCGCGGCCATCTCGCGCTGCCTCGACCTCATGATCGTGGTGAAATGTTACGA
Source organism: Chthoniobacterales bacterium (assembly GCA_041743065.1). Lineage (GTDB taxonomy): Bacteria > Verrucomicrobiota > Verrucomicrobiia > Chthoniobacterales > Chthoniobacteraceae > JBBSOD01. Next base: position 8,144 of record JBGTNO010000015.1, on the reverse strand, counting down.
GCGCATCGCCGATCACTGCCAGAACATCGCGGAGGAAGTTTACTACCTCGCGCGCGGCACGGACATCCGCCACCGCGGCCTGACCGCTGTCTCGCGAAAATAGAGCCACCCGGTCAGCTCGCGGGATGGCCGATATATTTGGCCACCAGCTCGATCAACTCCGGTCCGCGAAACGGTTTCTGTAAAAAGTCGGTCGCTCCCGGAGCGCGGTCAGTCGCGCTCACCATGTCAAAGCCGCTCATCAGGACGATGGGGAGGTCCGGTGCCGTTTTCCGGATCAGTTCAATCAAATCCGAACCCGCGGGCGGCGGCATGGAAAGATCGAGGAGCACCAGAGCATAACCAGCATCCCCCGCCGCATACAGGTCCGCCACCTCCTGGCCGGAACTCCGCACCTCCACGTGGTAATGCTTGATCTGCAGAACCCGAGTGGCGATGAGGCCCACGGCGGGCTCGTCGTCGGCGATGAGAATAGTATGAGAGGAGATGTCAGGCATTCTCGAATTTGTGACGAACCTCGAAAACGAAGGGATGAACGTTTGGCCGCTCCGAAACGGCGACGGATGAGTTGTTAGCAGATCCGCGATTTCACAGCTATCTCTTTCGCGGATCAAGGGCGAATGGCAAGAGCCGGCGAGACCTTACCTCCGCAAAGCGGGGGCCTGGAAATGACAAAATGTTTGACCGCTCTCCAGCCATCCGAATACTGGCCGCCTCCTACTTTTTACCATCATGTCACTCACCTCAATCACCGATATTCGCGCCCGCCAGATTCTGGATTCGCGGGGAAATCCCACCGTCGAAGCCGACGTCGAACTGGCCGGCGGAGCGATCGGCCGGGCCGCCGTTCCCAGCGGTGCCAGCACCGGCGAACACGAGGCCGTCGAACTGCGCGATGGCGACAAATCCCGCTATCTCGGCAAAGGCACCCTGAAAGCCATCGAAAATATCGAAGAACAAATCGCGCCAGAACTGGCCGGGATGGACGCCCTCGATCAGATCGCGCTCGACCGCTGCATGATCGAGCTGGACGGTTCCAAAAACAAATCGAAGCTCGGCGCCAACGCTCTGCTCGCTGTTTCCCTGGCCGCCGCCAATGCCGCCGCTTCGCAGATGGGCCAGCCGCTTTTCCAGTACCTCGGCGGACCAAACGCCAAGGTCCTGCCGGTGCCGATGATGAACATCCTGAACGGCGGAGCCCACTCGGACGCGCCGATCGATTTCCAGGAATTCATGATCATGCCCAAGGGTCTGCCCACTTTTTCCGAAGCGCTGCGCTGCGGCTGCGAGGTCTTCCACGCGCTCAAGGCCGTGTTGAAAGATCGCGGACTCTCGACCGCGATCGGCGATGAAGGGGGGTTCGCTCCCGCCCTGAAATCGGCGGACGACGCGCTTTCCGTGATCGCCACCGCAGTCGAAAAAGCGGGCTACAAGTTCGGCGAGGAAGTCTTTATTGCGCTCGATTGCGCCTCCAGCGAGTTCTTCGACGCGGAGACCAGCGAATACGTCTTCAAAAAATCCGACCAGTCCCGCCACAGCGCCGCCTCGCTCATCGCTTTCTATCAGGATCTCTGCAGCCGCTATCCGATCATCAGCATCGAGGACGGCTGCGCGGAAAACGACTGGACCGGCTGGAAAAGCCTGACCGACGCCCTCGGCGACAAGGTGCAGCTGGTGGGCGATGATCTTTTCGTGACCAATGTCGAGTTTCTCCGCCGAGGCATCGAGACCGGCACGGCCAACTCCATCCTGGTGAAGGTCAACCAGATCGGCACCCTCACGGAGACGTTCGACGCCATCGAGCTGGCCAAGGAAAACCGTTACACCGCGGTCATCAGCCACCGCTCCGGCGAGACGGAGGACACGACCATTTCCGACATCGCCGTCGCCACCAATGCCGGCCAGATCAAGACCGGCTCGCTCTGCCGCACCGATCGCGTCGCCAAATACAACCAGCTGCTGCGGATCGAGGAGGAACTTGGTGACAACGCCATTTACGGCGGTAAAATGCGCTGAGTGCGCGAATCAGCCTACGGCGAATTTAGACACCGACGCCAGGAAACCCTTTGGCACCGGCTCAACCGGCTGCTGGTCGGTCTCGTGGTGATCGCCGCCCTCGTCACCGTGGCCTGTCTTTTCCTGCCGCTGCTCGACGACCGGAAGGATCAGACCGACCGGGTCACCGACCTCCAGGGCAAGATCGACGCCCAGCGCCAGGAACTGCAGCGGCACGAGCGGGAGGTGAAGCTGCTCCAGAACGATCGCGAATACATCGAGTTGATGGCGCGCGACCGTCTGGAAAAAATGAAACCGGGCGAGAAAATCTTCCGGTTCGATCCGCCGCCGCCCGATACCTCCGAGTTCCAGCGCATCGATCCTTAAGAGGAGCGCTTCTCTTACTCCGAACGTTTTTACAAATCCATGGATCCCAAAGAAATAAATCTCGCAGAACTCAAGGCCCGCGTCGGAGAACTCCGGAGGTATCTTTGACCTCGCCACTCTGAAAACCCAGCTCGGCGAGCTCGAGCGGAAGATGGCGGCCCCCAATTTTTGGGACAGCCGCGAGAAAGCGCAGCTCACCATCGAGGAGGCCAACAAGCTCCGCGGCAAGATCAACCCGCTGTCCGATCTCGAGCGGAAGGCGGAGGACCTCGGTATCCTGCTGGAGCTGGCGGCCGAGGAGGAAAGCGACGCGGCCAATGCCGACATCGCCGCGGAGCACGCCTCGCTCCTTCGGCAGCTCGATGAATTCGAGCTGCTTCAGTTTCTCGGCGGCGATTTCGACCGCTCGCCCGCCTACGTCACCATCCACGCCGGGGCCGGCGGCACGGAATCGTGCGACTGGGCCGATATGCTGCTGCGGATGTATCAGCGCTGGATCGAGCGGCAGGGATTTTCCAGCACCATCGTCGATCTCCAGCAGGGCGACGAAGCGGGGATAAAATCGGCCACCATTCTCGCGCAGGGAGATTACGCCTACGGCTACCTGCAGGCCGAGCGGGGCGTCCACCGGCTGGTGCGCATCTCGCCATTCGACTCAAACAAACGGCGGCACACCTCCTTCGCCAGCGTCGATGTCGTGCCTGAAGTGGCGGATAAGGAGCCCATCGAAATCAATCCCGCCGACGTCGAGATGGACACCTTCCGCAGCGGCGGCAAAGGCGGGCAAAACGTGAATAAAGTGGAGACCGCCGTCCGCCTCGTGCACAAACCCACCGGCCTCATCGTGGCCTGCCAGGCCGAGCGCAGCCAGGGCCGGAATCGCGAGATGGCCATGCGCATGCTCCAGGCCAAGCTCTACCAGATGGAAGAGGACAAAAAGAGCGCCGAACTCGACCGTCAGTATGGCGAGAAAGGCGAGATCGCCTGGGGCAGCCAGATCCGCTCCTACGTTTTCCAGCCCTACCAGATGGTCAAAGATCTGCGGACCGGCGAGCAGACGGGTAACATCTCGGCCGTGATGGATGGCGATATCGATGCCTTCATCCAGGCCAAACTGCGCGGTCAAACCCGCGACGCGGGGGACGCCGGAGACGGGGAGTGATGAACCGCGCGGAGACGCGGAGGAGGGAAGTGGATCAGAATTCCAGGTTCAGGGCGGCTTCGCCCAGATCGCGCATCCATTTACCGTAGAAGGCGAGCTGCCGCTGGGAGTCGGCCAGCGCCTGCAATCCTGCCGGTTGGGACCAGTCGGCGGCTATCTCGGCGATCTGGGCCAGGGCGGCGGTGTGGCCCGCTTCGGCCTCGGCACGGAGTGCGCTCAGGTTTTCGGTCACTGCCATTTTCTCGGCAGCGAGGAGGGCTCTGGCCAGCGGCGTCCCGGCGGATGCCTCCCGGCGTCGCAGTGCGGCACACTTCTGGAGGGCGGACCCCGCCCGCAGGAAGAGTTCGGCCAAGGCCGGCTCCACCGCTGGCGGAGCGGTGATCAACGCCGGGGCGCGCAAAGACAGCAGGTGCCGGATGCGCCGGGCGGGATCGCGCAGAGTCTGCCAGGCCTCGTTTAGTTCCCGGAAGGCTTCCTCCCGCCCACCGCGGCGATCTGGGTGCGCGGCCGCTCCGCGTCGGTGGAACTCTTCCTGGAGCCATGCGGGATCGAGCAGGGGAGCCGGCTCCAGACCGAACACCGAAAAATAGTCGGTCACGCCGTGAAACTCTCGCCGCAGGAGCAGTGCGCGACGGCGTTCGGGTTGGTGACTTTGAACCCGCCTTTCTGCAAGTCGTCGCTGTAATCCAGCTCGGACCCGCTGACGAAGAGCGCGCTCTTGGGATCGACCACCACGTTCACGCCGGTCGAATGCACCAGGATATCGCGGTTGGCCGGGCCATCGACGAGATCCATCTTGTATTGCAACCCGGAGCAGCCGCCGCCGATCACCGCCACGCGCAACGCGCCTTCCGGCCGCCCCTGCCGGGTGAGCAGCGAGGTCAGTTTAACCGAAGCCGCCTGGCTGACTTTGACCAGCTTTTCGTTGCCGATCTTATATTTGACCTCTGCCGTCTGCATCGGGCCAACGTGCCGCAGGCCGGCCGTCTCGTCAATCGCGCGCCCTCATTCGGGCACCGTCGGCACATTCTCCTCGATCGCATCCACCACCTGCTGGAAGCTGACCGGTTTAGAGAGAAACGGAAAGCCGCCGATGGTGTCCTGGTTGGACTCTTTCCGCGAGACGATCGCGGTCATGAAGACGATTTTCACGCCGCTCAGGCTCGGGTCGGCGGTAATCTTCTGCGCCACGTCTCCGCCGTCGGCCTTGGGCATCATGATATCCAGGAAAACGATGTCCGGCTTGAAATCGCGCGCGGTCAGCCAGGCCTGGGTGCCATCATTTTCCTCCTTCACCAGGTATTTGCCGCTTTTTTCGAGAGTGAGCTTGAGGAGGTGGGTAAAGCCACGCTCGTCATCGACCAGGAGGACACGTTTTTGCATTAGAGGGGGCCTGCTTTGAAGCTGATAGTGACGGCGGCTCCGCCTTCGACGCGATTCTTAATTTCGATGGCCCCGCGGTGGAGATCCACGATCGACTTCACCACCGTCATGCCGAGGCCGGTCCCTTTGCCCGTCGGCTTGGTCGTGAAAAAGGGGTCGAAGATCTTGTCGAGATGCGACTGCGGAATGCCCGGCCCGGTATCTTCCACCCGCAGCACGACCGCTGGTTCCCCCGCCAGAAACGCTGAGGATCTCTCCCGGCCATCGCTCGATCGGACATGCGTCACTTGCTCCGCCCACGTCGTGATGGTCAGCGTGCCCGGCCCCCCCATGGCCTGCACGGCATTCATCAGAATATTGATCAGGATCTGGCTGATCTTGCTCCGGTCCAGGGGAAGGTCCGGGATCTCTCCCAGCGCCAGTTCCACTTTCACCTCGCTCTGAGTGCACTCGCCCTGAACCAGCGCGACCGCCTTCCGCACGATCTCGTTCAGACCGCACAACTCCAGCTCGAGCCGATGGGGAACCGAAAAATCGAGCAGACCCTTGATGACCAGGTCCGCGCGGCCGGCGGCGTCGAGAATTCGCTCCACCACCTCAGCCGCATCGGGGTTGACCGTCTCGTCGGAGCGCAGGTATTCCGCGCCCATGGTGATGATGGCGAGCGGGTTCTTCACCTCATGCGCCACGCCGGCCGCGAGGCGCGCGACGGACCGGTGCTTTTCGGCTTCGATGACCTGGAGCTGCAGCGCGCGCATCTCCTCGTTGGCGCGCTTGAGCTCCGCGGTGGTGGCATGAAGATCCGCGTTCACTTCCATCAGCTTGAGCTCCGCCTCCTTGCGCTGGGTGATGTCGCGCCCGATGCAGACCAGGATACCTTCGTCCTCGCTATTGAAGAGCGGCACCTTGGTCGTAAGCAGCCAGCGATGCCGGCCATCCGCTCCCTCCGCCTCCTCCTCCACGTTGATCATCGCCTCGCGCGTCTCCAGAAGCTTCCGGTCGGTCATGGCAAAACGATGCGCCGCCTCCGCCGAAAAGAAGTCATAGACCGTGCGGCCCACGACTTTCTGCGGGGAATCCTGGCCCAGCGTGGCCGCATGAGCCTGATTGCTCAGCAGATACTGGCCATCGCTGTTCTTGGCAAAAATTGAGTCCGGGATGTTGCGAATCACGCTGGCCAGCAGATTGCGCTCACGCTGCAACTCCCCCTCGATCTCCTTGAAATCGGTAATGAGGCGCGAGATGCCGAAAGTGCCCTGCAAGTTGCCCCGGCGGTCGCGCAGGGGAAATTTACGCGTCTGCACCCAGTCCACTTTTCCGTTGGGACGAATCTCTTTTTCCTCCTTCGAGGGCATCGGCGCTGCGGTGCGGAGGATCTTGCGCTCGTCCTGGAAAGCTTCCTGCGCATGATCCGGCAGAAAAAGATCGAAGTCGGACTTCCCGACGATCTCCTCGCAAGTGGACCGCGCCGCCTCGGCCATCGACCGGCTGACGCGGAGAAAACGGCTCATTTTATCCTTGAAATAGATCCGCTCGGGCAGCACCTCCAGCAAGGCCTGCAGCAGATCGCGCTCTCGCTCCCAGGCCAGCACCAGCGCCCGTTTCTCCCGGGCCATTCGCACGGCCATCTCGAGGATTCCAGGCGCCGGCGGCATGGAGGTGACCCATTCATCCGCGCCCGCCGCCCGCAGATCCAGCGTCCCGGGACTGGCGGTGCAGACCACCATCGCCGCCTCCGGCGCCGCCGCTCGCAGCCGCGCGACCAGATAGGCGCTGGATTCGCTGTCCACGATGCGGACCACCAGCACATTGGGCGCGCCGTCCGCCTGCAAGCGCCTGATCGCCTCGTCGGGGTCGCTCGTCTGACCGGCGACCGATCCCTCTCCGCAACTCGCTTCCAGCAGAGCGCGCAGTTCTCCACCCTCCGCCAAGAGCAGGAGCTGAGCCGCGGGGGGAGCGGGCGAGTCCATGAGCCAGGGTCAGGTCCGTCGAAGGGCCGTGGCCAGAGTCGTACGGAGGGAGTCCATGGAAAAAGGTTTGCCGAGCACGTAATCGATCCCCGGAATTTTGGGGCCGCCATCAGCCGTTTCATCGCCAAATCCCGTCAGCAACACCACCGGCATGTCAGGATTCAGGGATTTGATCGCCAGGGCCAGCTGATCGCCATTCATCTCGGGCATGGCCCGGTCCGTCAACACCACGTCGAACTTGCCCGCGCGAAACGTTTCCAGCCCCAGCTCCCCGTTCTCCGCCGTGGTGACGAGATGCCCGTCTGTCTCCAGGTAGGCTTGGAGGACTTCGCGCACCAAGGTCTCATCGTCCACGACGAGGATGCGGGCTTGGGCGGAGGCTGATGTTTCTTCGTTCACTTCGGGTAATTGTGGAGCTTTATCGGACCGGAATTTAGGCAGGGCGACAATCAGGGACGTGCCGCGCCCCTCGGCACTCTCAATCTCGATCGTTCCGCCGTGGCGCGAAACGATGCCATAGACAATGCCCAGCCCCAACCCTGAACCACCCATTCCTTTTGTCGAGAAAAAGGGCTCCATGCACCGCAATCTCACTTCCTCCGACATCCCGCTGCCTTCGTCGCGGACCGTGATCAGGGCCTGCCCCACGTCATCCCGCAGCTCGACGCCAATCGTCCCATCCCGCTTCATCGCATCCGCCGCGTTGAGCAGGAGGTTGCTGACCGCTTCCAGCAGCTCGGATCGTGAACCTTCCACTTCCGGGCGGGATTCGTAACGGGTCTGCACGGAAAGATTGAGGCCCGCCGCCAGGGCCTGAGTGCGCCAGCGATGGGCGGTGATCCGCACCGCGTCCTCCAGCACCTGCGCGATATCGACCAGCTCGACTTTTTCGTGACTGTCGCGCTGCCGGTAAAACTCATCGAGATGCTCCACCACCGCCGCGCTCTCCTTGGCCGCCGTGCGGATCATGGTGAGGTAGTGGAGCGCTTGCGCCCGGTCATCCATCACCTCCGGTTTTTCGATCAGCAGCTCGGTGAAGCCGATGACCGGAAACAGCATGTTGTTGAAACTGCACACCACTCCGCGGGCCATCAGCCCCAGCGCGTGAAGCCGTTCCCGCTGCACCACCGCCTCCTGCGTATCCCGCAGGCGATGCAGCGCCTGCCCGAGCTGGCGGTTGCTCTCCCGCAGGGCCGATTCCGCCCGCCGCCGCTCACCGACCTCTCGCTCGAGCTCCCGATTCGCGC
>JBGTNO010000014.1:0-7560 GCA_041743065.1 Chthoniobacterales bacterium | reverse complement strand
TGGCCGATCCTGATCTCGTGCCGCCGGAACTGCGGAAACGGGTCGAGCACATCCGCGTCGGGAACGGTTTCGGCATGGTCGTGCGCCACGCCGTTTCCGAGCTGCCGCAGTACGGGCCGGGCGTGCGGCCGCCGCGGGTCCGGCCCTGCCACAGCGCGCTGCAGTTGCTTTGTCCGTCGCGGGCGTATCTGGAGGCGGCCTATCACGAATATCTGACCGGAAAACCGCCGACGCATCCCGCGGTGCTGGCCATGACTTTTTCCGCCCTCGATCCCAGCCTGGCCCCGGAAGGCAAACACGTCCTTTTCGCTTGGGCCCAATATCATCCCTACCAGCTGGCCAGCGGACACTGGGACGACCTGGCCGAAACCGAGGCCGACAAAATCTGGGAGGTGGTCTGCGAATACGCGCCGAACATGCGCGGGAAAATGATCGGCCGTTTCATCCAGACCCCGCTGGAGATCGAGCGCCGGCTCGGATTGCCGCGGGCGAACGTGATGCACGTCGAAATGACCTTCGATCAGATGTTTGCCTTTCGGCCCTTGCCCGAGCTGGCGAGCTACCGCACCCCGATCCGCGGTTTTTATCTCACGGGCGCCAGCACCCATCCCGGCGGCGGCGTCTTCGGAGCCAGCGGCCGAAACGCGGCGCGGGTCATCGCCGCCGATCTGCGAGGATAACCGGCATCACTTCGAGCCGGGGCCGGCGGCGCCATACACCCCGCTGCCGTAGCTGCCCGCGTTGTAATGGTAGTAGTAGCCCCGGCCATCCATCGGAAGATCGTTCAGAATTATGCCCGAAGGCGGCGTGCCCGCTTCGGCCAGATCCGAGACCACCCGGCGCACCAGCTTCTGCGGCGTGGCGGCGGCCTTGATCACCAGACAGACGACCTCCGCGTGCCGCGCCAGCAGCAGCGCGTCGCTCACGGAGGACACCGGCGCCGTGTCGATCACGATCCGCTCGTATCGCATGGCCGCCTCGACCAGAACTTCGGCGAGGCTCGGCCGCACCAGCACCTCCGCCGGCTTTTCGCGGGAACGTCCGGCGCAGAGAATATGAAGCGCGGGAATGTCTGAAAGGACGACGGCGTTTTCGAGGTTGACCTTGCCCATCAGCACATCGCTCAGGCCAGCGCGCGCGCCCGAAGCGGCGGGCAAAATCGAGGCCTCCAGGGACGGCAGCCGCAGGTCACCGTCGATCAGCAGCGTTTTCACGCCCGAGTCCGCCACCGCCACCGCATAGTTCATCGCGCAAAAACTTTTCCCTTCCCCGGGCAGCGCGCTGGTGAAGAGCACCACCTGCTGCTCACTCAACAACGCCAGCGAAGTGCGCAGGGTGCGGATCGCTTCGGCGGCCTGTCCGCTCGGGTCGGAGGACAAGACCAGCGTGTTTTTCCTGATGCCCTCATCATGCGGAATGGCGGCAAAAGCCCGCAGTCCCAGCGCGCTCTCCGCCTCATCCACCGTGCGGAATGTGCCGTCGAGAAAATGGCGGCCGAGGACCAGCGCCAGACCCAGCATGGCCCCGAGCAGGCCCGCCCCCGCCATGATCAGTTTTTTCCGCGGCTTCACCGGATAATCCGGCACCGGCGCCGGCTCGATCACCTGCACCAGATCCTTCCGCAGGCCGGCGGTGATATCCATTTCCTTGAGCCGTTTCTGCACGGCATCGAGCAGCTCGCGATCGGCCGCCACCTCTCGGGAGAGCGATTGATACTCGCCGGAAATCTCGTTCAGCTCGATGGCCTTGGTCTCCTGTTCCGTGAGGGCCGCGGTGAATTTCTGCTCGGTCGAGAGCGCCGCGGCGTATTGCGTGTCGATCGATTGCGCGGTCTCCAGGATGGTGCGGCGCAACTTCTCGCGCAGTTCCGCCAGCTGGCTCTGAGCCTGTTTCAGCTTGGGATGCTTCTCCAGATAGCGTTCGCTCAGGTTGGCGACCTCGCCCTCCATTTCCGCGACCTCACGGCTCTGGGCCTGCACGGCGGGAGCGTTGGCGACGAAGGTGATGCTGAGCAAACGAGCGGCATCGTCGAGCGTCGCCGACTTGATCTGCGCGACGGCGGCCTCGAGCTGCAGCCGCTCCGTTTTGGCCTCGATCACCTTCTGATTCAGCTCCTTGAGTTGCTCCACGATGATGTTCTGGCTCTCGTTCAGCGAGACCGCCTCGGAGTCCTTCAAATACTGCTGCAACTTGCCCTCGGATTGCAGCAGCTTCTGGCGCAGGCGCTCGACCTCCTCCACCAGAAAGGTCTGCGCCGAGCCGGATACCGTCAGCCGCTGCTCGAACTGCAGCCGCAGAAATTCGCGCACCACCGCATTGGCGATTTCCGCCGCAAACTCCGGCTCCTCGTCCTCCACCGAGACGGCGATCAGGCGCGTGCCGCGCACCAATTCCACCTGGACCCGACCTCGCAGCGCGCGCATCAATTCATTCTCCGAGGGTTCCCGCCCAGCCTCGAATCCGAGCTTCACCGGCGTCACGCCGTAGGTTTTGCTCTCCAGAATCGATTTGAGGACCGGCCGGCTGGCCAGATTGCTCTCGATCGTCTTCAGCGACTCGATGTTATCCAGCGCCTCTCGCTGAATCTCGGGAATGTTGACGACGTTCTGCTCGTATTCCTGCACCTGCACCACCGCGGTCGCCAGATATGCGGTGGGCGTGCGCAGAACGATGATCGCGCCAATCACCAGAGCCGCCACCACCGCGATGGCCATGATGAGCCACCCATTCAGCAGCACGCGCAGCAGCTTCTGAACGTCGAGGATGGGCGGAGCGGGGCGCGTCGGAGCAGTCATTAAAACCATCTTTCGCCCACGCTGATCACATCGCCGGTCCGCACTTTGAAAATGCTGTTGCTTTCGCCCTTGGCCATCTTCTGCGCGTCGATCACATAAACCGTCTCCTTGCCCTCGATCTGGCGCTTCAGCACCACCTTTTTGGAATTGGCGATCGAGGTGTAGCCGCCCGCCATGCCGACGGCCTGCAGCAGGGTGAGGTCATCCCGGTCCGGCATATCGTAGGAGCCGGGCTTCTGCACTTGGCCGAGCACGGTGAAACGGCGCTTATTCGCCTCCGTCACCGTCACCGTCACCTGCGGATTCCGCAGATAACCATCCGCCAGCCGGGCCGCGATCCGTTGCGCCAGGGCCTGGGTGGTCAGGCCCGCCGCCGGTACCTCGCCGATCAGCGGGAAAAGAATCGTGCCGGCGTCCGACACCCGCACCGTCGATTCCAGATCATCTTCCTGGTAAACCTTGATCAGCATCAGATCGTTGCGCGAGATCGCCGCTGTATCCGATTGCGCCCGCGCCGGCCAAGAAAGCGTCGTCATCCCGAGCAAGGCGCACAACAACAGTGGGAATAGCCCGGGATTTCGACTCATCAGAACTGGTAGCCTAGCTGGAACTCGGCCAGGCTACGGACGAAACTATTACTTTCGCGGGTAGAATCATTATTCTGATAGCGATAGGAGGCTTCAGCGCTCAAATGCGGGCTCAGCTCGGCCGCCACCGACAGGCCGATAAAGAAGAAGGAATCTTCCCGGGCGTTGGCTCGAGTCGAGGACTGCCGGGCGTAATTTGCCTCCGTGTAGCCCCCATCGAGATTCAGGTAAATACGCTGCCATAATTCCTGACGCAGACGCACCTCGACGGTGGTGTATTCAATCGTCTCCGCCGCATCGACAGAAGAGCTGTCCAACCTGCGGGAAGCCGAAAAGAGGAGGCGGGTCTCCCCCGAAAGCTTCCACCCGCTGCTCAGCTTCAGCAGCGGATCGACCGTCGAGTCCTCGCCCTCGACCGCCTGGCGGAATTCCACCCCGGTGGTCAGAGCGAAGCTCAGCTTGTCGCTCCACGCGTAGTTCGCGCGCGCCAGCAGTTGCTCGTAAGTCCGATCGCTTCCCGCGTCCGTGGCCAGATAGCCGAATCCGAAGCCCAGGCCCATCGTCGTCCGGGCGCCCACCCGATAGTCGGCGTAAAGCTGCGCCAGCAGATTTGTGGTATCGATCCCCTCCTGATAATCCTCCCGCCGCGCCGAGAAGCGGCCTGCCAGCGAGGTTTTGTCGCTGATCCAGTAGGCGGCATCCAGATCGAGCGTGAGCACCGTGCGGTCCGCCCGAGAGCCGATCTCGATATCGGGATCGGATAGCGTCTGGAAACGACTCAGCAGGTTAAACGTCCACCGCCCCGTCCGGTAGGCGCCCTGAAGAGCCAGATCCTGATCGATCGTATTTTCGCCCGGATTTTCCCCAAAATAGACCGCCTCAGGCGCATAGGTGGCGAAAAGAAAATTGCGGAGGTCCGAACCGTCGGGCGCCTTCCGGAACCGACTCGGCAGGCCCATCATGCTCACAAATTCCCGCCGGAAGTCGCCCCAGCCGACCATCAGCTCCGGAATGGCCGAGACATACACGTCCGCGACCTCCTTGTCCGAGCTGATGAAAATATTGCTATCATACGTCGCCTTGGTCCTCAGTCGCGCCACGGTATGCCATTCCCGGGCCGGATCGGCCATGCCATTGGTCACGACGATCGGTTCGATGGCGTCGCTTCCCGTTTCAGAAACCATCACCCGCTGCACCGCGAAGAGTTCCGCATCGGATGGAGCGAGCGCGCCGGCCACCGGAAGGGCCAGTTCCGCGGCCTCGGGCGTCGCCGCCGTTTCCTCAGCCCTTGCCCCGGCCACCACCAGACCGAGCAGGAATGAGAATATAATTCTCGTCTTTGCGGACCGTTTGCTTTTTGCAATCGCGGCATTTGTCGCCGAGCCAGCGGGCGAACTTGTCCGGCGACAATCGCAACTTCCCTCAAATTTGTTGCGGATACGACTCATTTTCCCTGCTTTAGCCCTTCATCCGCCTGCCTTGGAGAGGCTTGGAAAAGTTGGGCCGGTCCTCGAATAGTCGCGCACATTCGCCTTGTCAAATACCAATGACGCGGGTAGCCTCATTAGCGAAGTAGTCCCCCGCTCTGGTCCCCAGCCCACTCCCGAGCCTTCGGACTCCCCTGGCATAGCCCCTGCTAACAGAACATTCATGATTGATAGCCTCATCTTTTTCCTTGGTATCGCCGTGGCTGGCTTCGCGCTGCTCTGCGCCATGCTGCTGACGGCGACCCGCTCCGTCATCGCCCACGCCGAGAACGCGCCTGAGTCCGACCAATCCGACATGGCCCCGGCGTTCGGGAATCAGCGCGCAAGCGCCCCCGCCCGCCACTAAGCCGCCTCAGTCCAACCTGACGCCTCGTCCTGAACCGACGAGGCTTTTTGGCGTACCACGACGGCGGGGCGAGGTTTTACTTCTGAAAGCGCCCTTGCCAAGCGGGGTCGGTCTCGCCTACTCATCTCCTCCCTTCCGGGCAGTTAGCTCAGCGGTAGAGCGGCTCGTTTACACCGAGTTGGTCGGGGGTTCGATTCCCTCACTGCCCACGCCCCTCCCGCCCCGCCTCGCAAAATGCCCCAGGTCGTGGGTCAGAAGCTCGGGATGCAAGGCTGGGTGTTCCTTGTCCCAGTAAAAGCGGTTGCGAAAATGCGGGTTGTCGTCCTCGGGCAGGAAGAGCGCGGCTTGGCCGGCCACGGTCACTGCGGCGGGAGGACGATCGTTGCCGGTCTCGGCATTCACCAGATCGTGGGTACCGGGATACTGCGGGAAGGCATTGTCATTGGCCTCCCTCCGCTCACGGTCGTTGAAAGGATCGACCGCTTCGACCCAGCGGTTTCGGATTGCTGAACCGCATCCTCGTTCTGTGACGTGCATGTGTTACGATGTTCGGACCGACCCCGTCTCCCCCGCGTGCAGTGGCAGTCGAGTAGCAACTTCGTGATGACGTGGGAGCGTTTCCGACGTCACCCTTCCGCTCCCCAGACCGTAAGTCCCTCCGACGCCGCAAGCTTTGCCTGCCGCCCATCGAAGGTCAAAAAATCGGTCGCTTTCATCTCCAGCGCCGCCGCCACCAAGAGGACATCGTAGGTCCGGTGGCCTTCGATGAGAGTATGCTTCCGGCAGAGCTCTATGGCGAAGGCGATAGCTTTCGCGGGATTGAATGGAAGATAAACGAGCCTGCCTGAGGCCCGTTCTGCCTCCAGCCCTTCCTCGATTTGTGCTGCGGAACCTTTCTCTCTGAAGCCTTGGAACTCCGCCATAAACGCGGCGTTTAGCAGCTCCAGATCATTCAGCGAGCAAAGCGCGAGCGGACGGGACAGCGATCCCACGATCTGCCTGGCAGGCTCTGTATTGGGATCTGTCCCGAACAAAGAGAGCAAGAAACTGGTATCCGCAGAAACAATCATCTGTTCAGTCGGAACATTCATCCGTCGAGCAAGTCCCATAGCTCTCTGGACTGCTGTTCAGTCATCATCTTTTCACCAGCCCGATCCCGCATCGCCATGCTCTGCGACCAATCCACCGTCTTTTGCCCGCTATCCACTTCCGGCACCAGTCGTGCCACGGATTTCCCGCGCTTCGTGATCACCACCTCTTCACCCTCCGCTACCCATTCGAGCAAGGTATTGTAGTGATTGCGGAGTTCGCGAACAGAAGCCGATTTCATTGTGCTACATTAGCGTAGCGCAACAGTTGTTCAAGGCGGAAGTTGCAACTGCACGACGCCTGCGGCAATGGGCGATTTCTCGAAACGTCACATTCCAAGCGTTGACCCCGTGCCGCCCACTAAAACCGTCTTATCTTAGTGCCATTCTCTCCTGACCCCGCTCCCCCGGCTTGGATTGCTCAGCGGCTGCAGATGGGCAGCGCCGAAAATGCGAGCTTGCAGGTTCACCGGCACAACCGAAGCCAACAGGCGTGTAAGAAATAATCGACAGACCCCTTTCTTCCCCCAGGCACGACTGAAGGCAAGACACTACTCGGATGGCGGTTGCCGCGCTTGAGCGAGGGCGATGCCGGCCGGCCTATCCAGTGAGGAAGCTGGTCATGCTCTGCAGCGCCGAACTCACGGCGCGAGTTCGACTTTCAGCCGCAGGAATTTCCGCCCGCCAGCCGCCGGAGTCTTCGCGTGGATCACCTGGATTTCCGCGCCGGGCGGCTCCGGGTCGAGGGTGATGCCCTGGGGGCTCCAGTTCATGAGGTCCTCCGAGACGAGCGGGGTGTAAATGACATCGGTCGCCTCCAGCGCGCGCCGGTAGGTGAGCACGAGCATCCCGCCCTCGAGCGTCACCGCCGGGAGTTGGGCGAAGTCGGGGGCGAACGGGGCAAGGTGGAGCGCATAGGAGAGGAGGTTGACGACGCCTGAGCCGCTCGGGTCGGCGAGCGGGCCGGCAATCTCGGGATTTCCGGCATTATCACCAAACTTCGCCACGCGCCACTGGTCGAAGGCCGTGCGGACGGTGAAGACGACCTCGTCGAAGGTCGCCACGTCCCCATCATCGGCGGTGAGGCGGAGCGTGTAGGTGCCGGCGGTGGAAAACTCGACCGTCGAGGCGAGCGCGGCGGCATCGCTGAAATTCGCGGCACCCGGCCCACTGACCAGGCTCCAGGTCGTGCTCAGGGCCTGCGGCCCGCCATCATCGCTGGCCGTGCCCGCGAGCGTCACCGGGGAGCCGGGCGTG
>JBGTNO010000013.1:0-5192 GCA_041743065.1 Chthoniobacterales bacterium | reverse complement strand
AAACACGAAGCGGACAGGATGTCCGCGCTCCTTGGTTGCGTCGTTCACCCAAAGATCGTGCCCGGCGCGAACGAATTGCCTTTCAGAAAGTCGCCGGCGCTCATCCTCCGCTTTCCTTCCAACTGCACCTCCCGCATTCTCAGCGCGCCTTCGCCCGCGCCAATGGCAAAACTGTCCCCGCCTGTGTTTATCACCATTCCAGCCGGGCCGACGGTTTCCGCCATGATCTCCGCCCGAAAAATTTTCAACCGCCACGAGCCTGTCTCCGTTCGCCAGGTCGTAAAAGCCGCCGGCCACGGATCGAGCGCGCGAATTTTCCGCTCCAGCGCCGCGGCGGGCTGCCGCCAATCCAGACGACCGTGCTCCCGGGTCAATTTGCCGGCATACGTGGCAGCGGATTCGTCTTGCGGGAGCCGGGGAGCCGGGCCGCGCGCGAGCAAATCCAGAGCCTCGGCGAGAGCGGCTGGAGCATCGTCCGCCAGACGCTGGTGGAGCGAGCCACCGGTTTCGTCGGGCGCCAGCGCGAACGGCCGCTGCAGCAGGATGTCCCCGATGTCGAGACCCTCGGCCATATACATCACGGTCATCCCCGATTCGGCGTCACCCGCCTCGATGGCGGCCTGCACGGGCGCGGCGCCTCGGTGCCGCGGCAGAAGCGACGCGTGCAAGTTCAGGCAGGCCAGCCGCGGTGTCTCGAGGAGCATCTTCGGTAATAGCTGCCCATAGGCCATGACGACGATCGCGTCCGGTTCCCGCGCGGTCAGGTTGGCGAGCGCGTGCCGCACTTTCTCCGGCTGCAGAACGGTTTGGCCGAGTTCGCTCGCGAGTCGCTTGATCGGCGAGGGCCTCAGTTCCATCTTTCGCCCGGCGGGTTTGTCCGGCTGAGTCACGATCCCGGCGACTTCGTGCGGCGACTCGTCGAGCAGCCAGCGCAGGACGGGCACCCCCATGTCGCCCGTCCCCAGGAAAACGATCCGCATCAGCGAGGGGAGAAAGGATGACGGTTCATCCGGGCAGGATATGTCATCGTAAGACAGGTTTGCAACCTGTCCGGGGGGGCAGGCGGCGCGCCAGCGGCGCATCCGTTTCTGACCTTACCTCTCAGGGGATCTGTCAATGGAAAGTTGGTAGATTTCTTAGGAGTTATTGATCGAGATATTCACAGATGGGGTTGGCGCGTTTGACCAGATTTTTGAGGTAGGCGGTTTCATCGTAAGGGGTGCGGTTTTTCCAGGTGGCGTAGACTCGGACCCCCGTCTCGTCCGAGCGGGGCGTTGTCTTACACTCGTGGCCTCTTTCTTCGCTCGCCCCGACAGATTACAAATCTGTCTTACGTTGACCCATCACCGTAAGGCCAGCGGGGACCCGCCCGGCCTGGGACCGGCCGCGGCCGCCTGGCGCAGCTTATCGCCCGCCGTCACCTCCCGCTCGCCGAGCGAATTGGCGCAGCCGGTGCAGATGTAATCGAAGATTTCCTTGTTTGGCAGCACCAGCAGCAGGCGCTCGCGCACCGGCATCGCTTGCTGGCATTTGGGGCAGTAGAGGGACGAGGCCCGCAGAGATTCAAACTGTTTCATCACTCAGCATCCAATCGTAGAACGGCGGCGCAGATATCGCTCAAGACTTTAATCGGAAGCTGCGTCGCGTCGATCTCCGTGATGCGATCCCCGCCGTAGTATTCCAGCACCGGTTTTGACTCCGCGTCGTAGGTTTCCAGGCGGCGCTTGATGACTTCCTCGTTGGCGTCGTCGAGTCGATTGTCCCGCAGCGCGCGCTGCTTCAGCCTCCCCACCAGCGCCGAGCGGTCCGGGCAGGACAGATGAAAAATCTGCCGCACCTCGATCAGCTCGCCCATCAACTCGGCCTGCCGGACATTGCGCGGAATGCCATCCAGCACCAGCGCGTCCATCTCCGGACGGAAGACGTGCATCTTGACCGAATCGTTAATCCGCGCGCGCCAGAGCTGCACCGTGATCTCATCCGGCACCAGTTCGCCGCGGCCGGAATACTCGAGAAACGCCTTGCCCACATCGGTGCGGGTATCGATGGAGCGAAAGACATCGCCGCAGGCCAGATGATAAAAGTGCGGCACGACGCCGAGGGTGACCCCCTGCGTGCCTTTGCCGCTGCCCGGCGCGCCGAAGAGGAGATAGGTCTTGAATTTATTCATGGGCGCCGGCGGATAAAGCTATTGACTGCCAGCCTCCGCCGGAGCGTCCAGCGGCGCCTCGCCGCGGGGCACCAGGCGGAGCGAGCGAATGCGAATCCGCTTCACCGGGTAATCGTTGCTGTCGGTCGCCTCCCGGCTGATCGCTTGCAGCGTATCGAGGCCGCCGATCACCTCGCCGAAAACGGTGTATTTCCCGTCGTATTCGGGCATCGGTTTCAGGGTGATGAAAAACTGGCTGCCGTTCGAGCGGCGGGCGGGGTTGATGTCATCCGGCAGCCGGCCCATCACCACCGAGCCCACGCCCGTTTTGGCGCGGATCTCCGCTGGCAGGGTGTAGCCCGGCCCGCCCGTTCCCACTTCGGCCCGGCTGCGTCTTTTGCTGAGCGGATCGCCGGTCTGCAAGAGAAGGCCGGGAAAAGCGCGGTGAAACTCGATGCCTTTGTAGAAACCTTTCCGCGCCAGCTTCTTGAAATTTTCCACGGTGAGGGGCGCCGTGTCCTCCCGGAGAGCGATGACGACTGTCTTGAGCGCTTTTTCTTTCGCGATCCGCAGCTTCATCACGGCGACATCCTGCGCGCGGGCCATTCCGGCGGTGGCGAGGAGGCAGAGGCAGAGGAGTAGAGAGGATTTCATGGCAAAAAGGGCAGGTCGCGCACCTCCACCGCGATCGCCGGAACGTCCGGCCCGGAATCCGGGGGCCGAGCCAGCAGCGCATCGGAGATAACGCCTCTTTTCACATATCCGAGCGCGAGCGACCGCGCCAAGGCAAAACTGTCCGCCGCACTGGTTAGCACGCCGGCGGGCTCGCCCGACGGCGTCTCCAGGCGCATTCCGGCGGTCAGCTCCGCGCCCGCCTCGGCGAGGAGACCACGCAAGGTGCGGTTTACGTGGCCGATGCTCTTCAGCCGGGAAATCGTTTCCTGACCGATGTAGCAGCCTTTGTGATAATCGATCGCCACGCGGTCCAGCCCGGCCTCCACCGGAATAGTCTGCCCGTCCAGTTCCGCGCCCCAGGCCGGCACGCCGTTTTCGATCCGCAGCAGCTCGATCGTTTCCGGTGAGCACGCCGGCCAGCGCCGCAAAAGCGCGTCCCACGTTTCCGCCGCCTGCCCGCGCGGCACCCACACATCCACGCCGGGCTGATGATAGCGCGCCGAAGCCCGCGCTTCGACACCGGGCAGCGAGAGGTCGGCCAACGTTCCGCCGAAAAGGTGGAAGAGCGCATACTCGCCGGTCACATCCCTCAGCTCCGCATCGTCCGCGATGAGGTAACGCTCCAAACGCGCGGCGAGATCCTCACGCTGGCTCGGTTCCCCGTCGATTAACAGGGCATCCGCCCTCGCGCAGAAATGAAGGTAGCCACTCATCCGGCCCTTCGCGGTCAACACACAGGCGGGCCGGGTGGTCGTGAAATCGAGCGGACTGATCGCCTGGCTGATCTGGCCATTGAGATAGCGCACCCGGTCTCCGCCGGTCAGCGTGAGCTTCGTCCGCGCGGACAGATCGAACAGCGCCCCCCGTTCCCGCGCCGCCGCCGCCTCCCGCGCCACGCTCATTTGCGTGAACCGAACAGGGCGTTCAGCAACCCGCCGGGCCGAGGCGGGCGTGACCGCGCCGGGGGTGTTTCGCTGATTTTTTCCTCGGGCACCCTGGCTTCGGAATCCCCGGTCGCCGCCTCGGAGGGCGCTGGATCCGCCGTGAGAGCCGGCGGCTGCGGGAAATTGGCTTCGGACGATTCGCTCGCCTCAAAAGAACCGGAAGCTTCTTTCGCAGCCTCTTTTTTCGCCTCCGCTGTCGGCTCCAGCTCCGGCGAGATTTTCGGCGCGTCAGCTTCAGACGGCGGGAGCCGGGCAAAAGCGGGAGCCTTTTCCTCCAAGGGAATTTCGAGGGGCGGGGCGGAAGGTTCCTCGGACTTCGGAGGCGGCTCGAGCGGAGTCTTTTCTTCGTCGGACGCCGCCTTCCCTTCGATCACCTTCTCCGATTTTTCCTGATCGGAAGGTTTTACCGCCTCGGCTGGCTGCTCCTCCGGCTCCGGCTCGGGCGCTTCCTCCCCGATCTCAGGCTGAGGGAAAATCTCGGACACGACCGAGAAATCCTGCTCGCCCCACCCGCGGTTCAATCCGCCATACATCACCCCGGCGGTCGCGGTGGTGGCGGGGATATCGAGGTCGAGCGCGTTGGCCATGTGGATGGCGAGCTGCACATCCTTGAACATGTGTTTCAGCGAAAAATGCGGCTCGTAATCGCGCTCCAGCATCTTCGGCACTTTCAGGTCGGTGAGCGCGGACCGCGCCCCGTGATGGCTCAGCGCCTCGGCAAACTTCCGCTGCTCCACCCCGCTCTGCCGCACCACCGCCAGGGCTTCGGCCAGGGTTTGCGCGCTCACCGCCACTATCATATTCAGCGCCACCTTCACGATCGCGGCCTGCCCGATCTCGCCAATCCGCACGATGGCCTTGCTGGTCGAGGCGAGCACCGGCTCGACGCTGTCCAGCACGGCGGCCTCGCCCGCCGTGTAATAAACGAGCTGCTTCGCCTCGGCGGCTTCCCGACTGCCGGTAAACGGCGCATCGACAAACTTCGCGCCCTGCGCCTCCACCCGGCGGGCGGCCTCGCGGACGGCGATGGGGCCGATGGTGGAATTGCAGATGATGACATGCTCCGGCGTGAGGCTGCCGGACAGACGCTCGATCGTCTCGTAAACCGCCTCGGCGTCGGACACAAAGATCTGGATGATATCGCAAATCTCCGCGACCTTCGCGGGCGAGCCGAGGAAATTAGGCTCGGCCCGCGGCGTGCGGCTCCAGACGTAAACCTTGTAGCCACCGCCGCGCAATCCGGCCGCGACCCGGCTGCCAATGAGGCCCAGGCCGATCAGGCCGATATTTTTCCGCGATCTGCGAGCCATTCTCAGAGATTTTCCCGAACCGGACCCTGAGGTCCAGCGGACGGGAAATTACATCGAGGTTTCGCCTTTTTTCCCGGCCGGAGCCGCCGTGGGCTCGTCCGCCGCCGTGGGTTC
>JBGTNO010000012.1:0-15657 GCA_041743065.1 Chthoniobacterales bacterium | reverse complement strand
GGCACAGGCTCCAGCAATGTTCGCCCCGCCGCCGCCGTGAGCGCCACCCGTTCGACCACGGGCGCGAGAGTGTGCGCGGCTAAAATTTCATCCACCTGAGGAGGCGTGCTGAGCGATCCGCCCGGAACTTTCGACATGATCGTGGCAACTTAGAGTGAGCCCCGAGGCGCGGCGAACCATATCGACTTGCGTTCATCGCCGGGTGCGGCACGGTGGACCTGCATGCAGGAACTGCGCGACCAACTCGCCCGACCCTTACGCGATCTCCGCATCTCGGTCATCGACCGCTGCAATCTGCGCTGCACCTACTGCATGCCGTCCGACATGTTCGGACCGGAACACGCGTTTCTGCCGCGTCAGGAATGGCTCACCTTCGAGGAAATGGCGCGGCTGGCGGGGCTTTTCGCCGAGTTTGGCCTGCGCAAGATCCGACTGACCGGCGGTGAACCGCTGCTGCGTCCCCGGCTGCCGGAGTTGCTCGGCCTGCTGCCACCCGATCTCGAGATCGCGCTCACCACCAACGGCCTCGGCCTTTCCGAGCTGGCGGCTCCGCTGCGGGCGGGCGGTCTCGACCGGGTGACGGTCAGTCTCGACGCGCTTTCGCCCGACGTGTATGCCGCCATGTCCGGCGGACGCGGTTCGGCGGAGCGGGTGCTGCGTGGAATTGCCGCCGCGCGCGACGCGGGGCTGCCGGTCAAGATCAACACTGTGATTCGCCAAGGCGTCAACGACCGCGAAATTCTGCCGCTGGTCGAGTGGGCCTACGGCGAGCGGCTGACCCTGCGTTTCATCGAATACATGGATGTCGGGATGACCAACGGCTGGTCGATGAACGAGGTCGTGCCCTCGAGCGAAATTCTGCGGATGCTGAACTCCGAATGGGATCTCGCGCCGGTCGATCCCGCCAGCCACGGTGAAGTCGCCCGGCGTTACGCGCATGCCGACGGACGTTGCGAGATCGGCCTCATTTCCTCGATCACGCAGCCCTTCTGCCACTCCTGCACCCGCGCCCGGCTTTCGGCGGACGGGAAACTTTTCCTCTGCCTCTTTGCCAGCGACGGGCTCGATCTGCGCACTCTGCTGCGAGGTGGAACGGACGACGAGGCGCTGCGCGAAACCATCCGCGGCACCTGGCAGCGGCGCGGCGATCGTTACTCCGAGCTGCGCCAGCAGAGCGCGACTCGAGCGCGCGCCGAGATGTCCTATCTCGGCGGCTGAGCGGCAGAAAAAGCCGTTGTTTTCATGAAGGTGGAACGTCTCTTCCTCTCGCCCGGTCACAATTTCTTCGGCCACCACGGCCGGCCCGCCGGGGAGCATCCCACCATCGAGGTCGAGTCCGTGGAATGCGTGGCCGGGCGCGGCCTGCGAGGCGACCGCTTCTTGGATTACAAGGACGATTACTCCGGCCAGATCACGTTTTTCTCTCAGGAAGTGTTTCAGCGGCTCCAGGCCAAGGTCGGCGCGCCCGAGGCTTCGCCCGCCGCCGTCCGGCGCAATGTCCTCGTTTCCGGAGCCGATCTCAACGCCCTCGCCGGCCGGGAATTCGAGTTGCAGGGCGTCCGCTTCCGCGGCGCTGGCGAATGTTCTCCGTGCCACTGGATGAATGACGCCATCGGGCCGGGCGCCGAGGATTTCCTGAAAGGCCAGGGGGGCCTGCGCGCCCGCATTCTCACCGATGGCCCGCTCCGGCGAGATCACTGATCCGCCGCGAACCCGTTCGGCCAGTCCGTCACATGTTCCGGCCGGAAACCCAGCCCGATCATGCGCGCCGGGATCCGCCGCAGGCGCGGAATCCGCTCGATAAGGCGCAGGAGCCAGGGCGGATCGACCGGTTCCGTCGCTTCAAAAATGGGCTCGAGGAAGCGCTCATGCAGGAAGATCTGCAGACGCTGGGTCAGCCTGGTCGGAAGCTCGCGGCGTTCCTGCACAGCCAACAGATCGACGGTGGTGAAAGTATCGTCGCGCAGCTTGCGGGCGAGCATTCGCGCAGCGGCCACGGCATCCTGGATGGCGAGATTAATCCCGACTCCGCCGATGGGCGACATGGCGTGGGCCGAATCCCCAATGCAAAGCAGCCCATCGCGCGCCCAAGTCCTCAGCCGATCGACGCGAACGGTGAGCAATTTTACCCGCGGCCACTCGGTCAGTTCGCCGACCCGATCGTGGAGGAAAGGCGTGCATCGCGCCACTTCGGCGCGAAATCCCGCCAGCCCGCCCGCCTGAGTTTCGGGAAACGAACCTTTCCTGATCACATAGGCGCACTGCCAGTAATCGCCGCGGTCGAGGAGAACCATGAATTGGCCGGTGCCGATGAACCCGAAGGACTGCGGCGGATCGCTCTGCCGTCTGGACAGGCGAAACCAAAGCACATCGATCGGAGCGCCAAGATCGATTACCTCGAGCTGTCCGCGTTCGCGCACCGTCGAGCCGCGCCCATCCGCGCCCAAAACCAGACGGGACCGCACGCGCAATTCGCCTTCCGGAGTCCGAGCCACTACTCCGACGACGCGCTCATCCGCCCACCTGAGATCGGTCACCTCGGCCTCCAGGCGCAGATCGAAGTTCGGCAGCCGTTTCGCCCGCTCCGCGATGAAATTCAGGAAATCCCATTGCGGCATCAACGCGATGAATCGGCAATGCGTCGGCAAATGGGTGAAGTCCGAAAGAGTAATCTCGCGCGCGCCGAAGTTCGCGTGAATCCGCTCAATTTTCCGATGCGGCTGCCGAAGCAAATCTTCGAGCAGGCCCAGTTCGTGCATCACCTCCAAGGTGGAGGGATGCAGTGTGTCGCCGCGGAAATCGCGGAGAAAATCGCGATGTTTCTCTAAAACGACCACTTCCACGCCAGCGCGCGCGAGGAGGTAGCCCGCCATCATGCCCGCCGGCCCGCCGCCCACAATGGTGCAACGCGTGTGAATTTTTGGCGGGCCGATAGCGGTCATCGCTTCACCGGTTACTCTTCGGCCTCGATCTCCCGGAGGGCGAGCCACAGGCCCAGACCGATCTCGACCACAAACAAGCCGCGGGCGACAGCGCGATGTTGGGCGAGAGCCTCGATCGATTCGCGCAACGGCCTGGGGCCGATTTTCCAAAATCGCGAATAGCGGGTGGGATGGACGAGACCCACCACCCCTTCGCCGACCAGGGCCAGAGCGAGAAGTTGCAGGCTGTAATGGAGGATCCTGTCTGTCTTCATGAAATTTGGGGGCAAATTAAACTTCGCGGAAGCGAGCCTCGCCGGTGGCATCTCCCGACGTCGATCGCCCTGGTTTTGCTTGATTCCGCCCCATTTTTTTAGTTTCCCAAACGCCCTCCGGAAACTCTACTACCAGCCATGCGCAAACCTGTTCTCTTCGGCTGTCTGGGCCTTGGCGGCATCATCCTTGTCGTGGCCGTGATTCTCGGCGTCATCGCCGTCAGTCGTTATAATGGCCTCGTCAAACTAGACCAGGGCGTCAACGCCTCCTGGGCCCAGGTGCAAAACGTTTACCAACGCCGCGCTGACCTCATCCCAAACCTGGTCAATACCGTCAAGGGCGCCGCCGATTTCGAGAAAACCACCATTACCGATGTCATCAAGGCCCGCCAGCAGGTTAACGAAATCAAGCTCGATCCCAACAGCGCCCCGACCGATCCCGCGCAGCTGGCCCAGTTCCAGCAGGCCCAGGCTGCGGTGGGCTCCGCCCTCTCGCGCCTCCTCGTCACCGTCGAGCGCTATCCGGAGCTGAAGGCCAACCAGAATTTCCTCAATCTCCAGACCCAGCTTGAAGGCACCGAAAACCGTATCACCGTCGAGCGCGGTCGCTTCAACGAGACCGTCCAAGCCTACAACTCCGCCGTGAAAACCTTCCCCACCGTGCTCATCGCGGGTCTGATGGGTTTCTCGCCCAAGCCCTATTTCCAGGCCACCGCGGGTTCCGATCGGCCGCCGGAAGTGGGCTTCGACTTCGGCGCGACACCCGCTTCCTAAATGCGGATCGGGCTGGTCATTCGGGGGCTCCTGCTGATCGTCCTCGCGGTTTCCGCCGCCACCGCTCAGGAGCTGCGCAAAGCGCCCGCGCAGTATTTTAACGACTACGCTCTCCTCACCAGCCAGACCACCCGGTCGGAGCTGAACAGCCAGCTCGAGCAGTTCGAGCGCGACACGTCCAGTCAGATCATCGTCGCCATCTACCCCAAGCTGCCCGAAGGCGTCGAAATCGCCGAATACACCCGCCAACTCGCGGAGAGCTGGGGCGTGGGGCAGGAGAACACCGACAACGGCACCGCTCTCTTCGTCTTCCGCGACGACCGCAAGATGTATCTCCAGGTCGGCTACGGTCTCGAAGGCGCCATCCCCGACATCACCGCGCAGCAGATTATCACCCGCGTAATCACCCCGCATTTCAAGCGGGGCGATTTCGAGGGCGGCCTGCGGGCGGGCGTGGCCGCGCTTCTCGCCGCCGCTCAGGGCGAGTACCAAGGCACCGGTCGCACCGTCGCCGACGCCCAATCCTCCGGCGGCGGTTTTCCCTGGATTCCGCTCTTCTTTTTTCTCTTTATTTTGGGCGTCGTCATTTCCCATCTCCGGTCGAAAAAGGGCACCGTTTACGATCGGAATGGACGATCTCTCACCCGCTGGAGCGGTGCCCCTTACCTCGGGGGCGGTGGCCGGCGGGGGGGTGGTTTCGGGGGCGGCGGGTTGGGCGGAGGCGGTGGGGGCGGATTCAGCGGCGGGGGCGGCAGCTTCGGGGGTGGAGGAGCCGGCGGAAGCTGGTAAAATGCATCCGCGACTATGAAACCGCGCCCATTTCTCGATCAGCTCGACGATGAACGGATGGTCACCGCCATCCGCGAAGCCGAGCGCCACACCTCGGGCGAAATCCGGGTTTATGTCTCCCGCGCTCGCCCGGCCGATCCCCGGACCGCCGCGATCCGGCGTTTCCAGCGTCTGGGCATGGAAGGGACCGCCGAGCGCAACGGGGTCCTCCTCTACTTTGTGCCGGCCACCCGGCAATTCACCATCCTCGGTGACGAAGCCATCCACCGTCATCTCGCCGCCGGTCTCTGGGAACAGATCGCCGAGGACATGAGCGCCGCCCTCCGCGCGGGCGACGCCACCACCGCTGTCGAACAAGCCATCGCCCGGCTCGGCCGTGAGCTGGCCGCCCATTTCCCCCGAGAGGCGGGCGACCGGAACGAACTCCCCGACGAGATCGTGAGGGACAGCGGAGATCCCGGCGCCAGGCGCGATTGAATGGGGGGCCGGGAAGGTGGCGCATGGTTGCGCAACCGTAAGACAGGTTTGCAACCTGTCCGGGCGCAGGCGGCGGGCTCCCTCCCTTTCCGCCTCGCTGGCGCTCGCCCCGACAGATTGCAAATCTGTCTTACGTTGCTCCGCTCCCGGTCGTAGCGCAAGTGTCCCGCTGGCCATCCCAACCCGGAGCTTCCAGCTCACATTCAATCGCACCTCCCGGCGCCAGAACGCCATGATGAAGCGTTGCGCCCGGTGAAACCGCCCCCTAGGCTGCCCCGTCGATGTCTGATCCGAACACTGAATTAATGCTGCGGCTGGGCCGGCAGCTTGGAGCCCATTCACTGCAATTGACCATCGGCACGGAAGGCTCGTGCGCGGTGAAAGTCGATGACGCCACCTTTCTGGTCACGCGTCGCGGGGCCGCCCTGGCGTCCCTTTCCGAAGCGGATCTGGTCACCGTCAAGATGCCCGAGGCGCAGGCGTTGCTGGAAAAGGAGACCCTGCCCGAAGACGGTCTGCGTTCCTGCCTGGCGGAGGAGGAGGCGCCCGAGCCGAGCTCGGACACGCTGATTTACGCCCATCTTTTCGGCCTGGAAGGCATTAGCCTGATCGGGCATGTGCAGCCGGTGGAAGTGAATCAGATTATCAGCTCGCCGCGCGCCCGGCAGTTCGCGGACCGGCGCACGATCGCGGAGGAAGTGATCGCGTGCGGAGGCTCATCGATCCTGGTGCCGTATTGCGATGCGGGGCTGGCCCTGGCGCGGGAGACGGTGAAGAAGGTGATGCTCTGGCGCGACCGAAACAAAAAGACGCCCCGGCTGGTGCTGCTGCAGAATCACGGCCTGCTGGCGCTGGGAAGCGAAGTGGACGCCGTGCTGAGGGTAGCGGAGCGCACGGTGAAAAGCGCCCGCGTCTTTGTGGGCTCGGCCATGATGGGCGGGCCGGTGTTTCTCTCGCCCAATCACGTGGCGCACCTCGAAACATTGTCGGACCTGTAGAGACGCCCCCCGATGTCAGTCGCGGTCGCCCTTTCCCTAGCGCCCGGGCAGCGCGTGTGGTGGTGGATCGGCGCCCTCGCGCTCGGCTATGCGCTGGCGATGCTGGCGGGGCCGACCCGCGCGTGTTTCCTCGACGGGCTCCGGGCGATGGCTCGCTATCGCGACCTGTGGCTGATCCCGGTGTCGCTGGCGGTGTGCTACACGACGTGGACCCTGGCGGTGCAGGTCTTCTACCTGCTCGCGCTGCCGGTGGCGAACCGGCCGGTTTTCGGGTGGTGGCAGCTAACGGGGTTTCCGGAGGAGCAATGGCTGCCGCTGCTGCACGGGACGGTGCTGCCCGCGGTGGAGCTGGTGGCGGGGCTCTCGACGGTCTTTTGCACGACCTATCCCGTCTCGGCCCTGGCGGCGCTGCTTCTTCTGGTCAACTGGCGGGGTTGTCACCGGCTCCTCTGGCAGACGCTGCGGCGGCGATTCGGGATGAGAGGCGCGATTTTTTATGGCGTGATCCTGCTCTGCGCGCTGGCGGCGATGGCGAAGCCGCTGGCCTACGTGGCGCTGCCCTGGTGGGGAGAGGATGCCGGCCTGGCGCCGCTGCGCGCTTCGCTGGCGATCGACTGGCTTTCCTTCGTCTTCGAGGCCCTGCTGGGAATTGGAGTGCAGACTTATCTCATTCTGCTGGCCTACCTCTGGGTGCGGGGGAAAAGTTTCACCCGGCAGCACCTGCTGGAAGTGGCGATCCGCCGATTCGGGGTCGTGCTGCGCTGGGCCTGGCCGGTGTTGCTGGTGAGTTCGCTGCTGATTCATCTGTCGCACCTGCTGCTCACCGTGCCGGGCGCGGCGAGCTGGATGGGGCCGAATTGGATGACGGCGGTGATCGACCGCGGCGTGCGCCCGGCGCTGGCGGTGGGGCTGCTGTTGTTTTTCGCGGTGGAGATCACCCTCGTCTTCCACAGCGAGTCGCTGCGCGCGGCGCTGCGCGATAACTTCCGCTTTCTCCGCCGCCACTGGTTCGCGATGATGTTTTTCATGAGCATCGCGTTTCTGCATTTCTACGCCGTGCTGGTGCTGAGCGGAGTGGCCCTGGCGATCTGCGGCTCGAACTCGCTGGCCGGCATCGGATTTCGCTACCTGCAGGCGATCCTGCTGGGCGGACTCGGCGGCTGGCTGGTGGCCTCGTGGTCCAGCCTCTATCACGCGCGGGAATCGGCCGGCTCCCCGGCTCGGAAAGTGGAGGCTCTGACGTGAGCCCTTCTTCCTCCTCACCGCCCGACGCGGTGGCGATCACCCGGAAAAGCGAATCGAATCTGGCGCTCGCCTTCGTCGCGCTCTCGCCGCGGCGCCGGCGGGATATCACCATTTTCTACGCGTTCTGCCGGATCATCGACGACATCGCGGACGAGCCCGGCCCGGACGCGCTGGAGAAAAAACATCAGCTCGATGCCTGGCGGCGCTGGATTGCCGGCCCGGAAGCCGGCGAGCCGCCGCTGGCCGCCGATCTGCGCGAGGTGATCGCGCGCTATGGGATCGATCCGGAGCGATTTCACGAGATTCTTGCCGGCGTGGAAATGGATCTGCATCCCCGGCTCTACGAAACGTTCGAGGACCTGCGGATCTATTGCCACCGGGTGGCGAGTGCGGTCGGGCTGGTGAGCATCGAGATCTTCGGTTACCGCCATCCGGAGACGCGCCGCTACGCGCTCGATCTCGGAATGGCGCTGCAACTGACGAACATCATCCGCGATGTCGGCGCCGATCTGGACAACGGCGGCCGCATTTATCTTCCGATGGAAGATCTGCGGAAGTTTCGCTACACGGAGCAGGACCTCCGGGATCGGGTGCGGGACGAGCGGCTGGACGCTCTCCTGCGTTTCGAGGCGAGCCGGGCCCGGCTATTTTACCACAGCGCGCAGGCCCACCTCACCCGCGAAGACCGCCCCGCCATGATCGCGGCGCGCATGATGAACGCTGTGTATGCTACGCTGCTGCGGCGGATGGAGGCCGATGGATTCCGCGTGCTGGAAGTCGAATACCGACTGAATCGGGTCGTCAAAGCGATGATTGTCGGCAAATTTCTTCTGGGCCACTGGCTGGCCCGAAAAACCCCTCCAGTCGAGCCTGCTCCCACGAATTCCCCTTAAATTCCATGACTACGAAACTGACCTCCCTCTCCCTCGCTGCCGCCCTGCTCATGCCGGTCGGCTTCACCTCCTGCGAAACGCCCGGCGAAGGCGCCAAGACCGGAGCGATCGTCGGTGCGGGCCTCGGAGCGCTGGCCCGGGGCGATCTCCGCGGAGCCATCCAGGGGGCCGCCATTGGAGCCGCCTCTGGCGCGGTCATCGGCCAGCTGAACAAAGAGGACCGCCGCCGCGAACGCGAATACGTCCGCTTTTCCGACGCCGAATACGCCCGCTACCCCGTCGCCCGACCGACCCGCAGCTACGGTTTTGTCGAGAGCCCCTACCGGCCCTACAACATCATCGACGTCCGCGGTATTCCCGGCGGCGCGGTCGTGGAAGATCCATCCACCGGCGGTCGTTTCATCAATCCCTGAGCGCCACTCCCTCCGTCTGGCGGGCAAAGTTTCACGAGTTTAGCCGCCGGGCTGGAAAGCCGGGAGCGATATTTTGCCGCCCAGTCGGGCTGTCCCAACCGCTTGACGCTGTGGGGACCATCCGGTAGCGTCGCGCCCTTATGAGATTCTCCCTCGCCGCCATTGCTCTGGGCACCGTTGTGACCCTGGGCGGCGTCTGTCCTCCCTGCGCGCACGCGGCCCTTGTCTATCGAGAAGGCGAAGGTTGGAGCACCGAAGGCCCCGACGGCGAGCAGGCTTCGCCCAGTGCCAACGCTCAGTTGCAAAAGGCCCGCGATCTGGAAGCTCAGGGCAACACCGAAGCCGCCGCCGATGCGTTTGCGACTTTGGTGAAAAAATTTCCCGACGCCATCTATGTGGCCAAGGCGCAGCTCAAGCTCGCGCAGTTGCGGGAAGCCGACCGCGATCTGGAACTCGCTTTCAAGGAATACGGGACCTACATCAAGAAGTATCCTCGCGGCGAAGGCTTCGCCGAAGCGGTCGAGGGCCAGTTCCGCATTGCCAAGGCCTTTCTGGAAGGCGAGCGGCGGAAGCTGTTTGGCGTGAAAACTTTCGCTTCCATGTCGCGGACGCAGGAGATGTTCGAGGAAATCGTCAAAAATGCGCCTTACAGCAATGTCGCTCCCCAGGCCCAGTTCAACATCGGCCAGGCTCTCGAGAAACAAAGCAACCGTCCCGCCGCGCTGGCCGCTTATCAGCAGGTGCTGGTGAATTACCCCGGCGATCCCATCGCGGCCGATGCCCAGTATCAGATCGGTTACGTCTGGTTTCAGCAAACGCAGGACGGCTCGAACGATCCGCAGGCGCGGGCGCGGGCGCGGGAAGCGTTCGAAGATTTCATCGCGCGCTATCCCGCCAGCGAAAAAGTGCCGCAGGCGCAGGATAACCTGAAGCAACTCTCCACCGCCCGCACCGGCAACACGATGCAGATCGCCGAATTCTACGACAAACAGAAGAATTACAAGGCGGCCGTCATTTACTACAACGACGTGATCAAGCAGCAGCCCGGCTCCCCGGAGAGCGATAAAGCCAAGGCCCGCATCGACGAACTGGTCAATCTGGTCGGTGAGGACACTCTTCGCGCCGGACCCGAAAAAGCGGAGACCGGTGAGCGCGCCCAGGCCCGCCGCCGCCTGCAGGCCCAGGTCGATACCGCCGCCCGCGCCGATTACGTGGGACCTCCGGTCGTCGTGCCCGATGTGACTCCGCCGCCGAAGCCGAGGCTCCGCACCTCGCCCGAGGATGTCGCGCCCATTCCCGCGGTCGAGCCGGCTTTGCCTACCAATTAAGCCATGCGTCGTTTTGTCCTCCCACTTTTTCTCGCGACCCTGCTCGTCGGTTGCGCGGGCTACCAGCTCGGCCCGGCCAAGCCGACTTTCATGGAAGGCATCGAGACCATCGCCGTCGCGACCGCCCGCAACAAAACTTTGGAGCCGCGCATCGGCGTGCTGGTCGCGGATAGCGTGATCAAGCAAATTCAGCAGGACGGCACCTATCGCGTGGCGCGAGAGGCGGATGCCGACGCCATTCTCGAGCTCACCATCGAGGAGCTGGAGCGGAATTCCGTGCGATCCGTGCGCGGCAACGTGCTGGCCACCCGCGAGTTCGAATACACGATGAAGCTCCAATACCGGATTTACCGTCGCGGCACCGGCGTGAATCTGCGCACCGGTGCCGCCCTCGGCCAGACCAACTTCTTCGTCAGCGACGACCTCAACCAGGATGAGCGGCAGGCCATTCCGCTCGCCGCCCAGCGCGCCGCCGTCAGCCTCGTCTCGGAAATCAGCGAAGGCTGGTAGGAGCGCGGACATCCTGTCCGCTTCCAAAAACCCAATCAGATAGTTGAAGCGGACGCGACGTCCGCGCTCCTTGTGGCCGGACGAGCGTTCCGGCGTCTCTCGATTTTAATATGCTCTATCTAGTCGCCACTCCGATCGGTCACTTGGGCGACATCACGCTCCGGGCGCTGGAAACGCTCAAATCCGTCGATCTCATTGCCTCCGAGGATACGCGCCACTCCGGTTTGCTGTTGCGGCATTTCGAGATCCCCACGCCGCAGGTCAGCTACCATCAGCACAACGAAGCCCGGCGCACCGCCGAACTCATCGAGCAACTGGAGCAGGGCCGGAACATTGCCCTCATCACCGACGCCGGCACCCCCGGCATCTCCGATCCCGGCCACCGGCTGCTGCGGGCCTGTCAGCAGCGCGAGATCGCCTATACCGTGATCCCGGGCGCTTCCGCCGTTCCGGTGGCGTTGCTGGGGTCGGGCTTTGATCTGGATACGTTCACTTTTAGCGGTTTCCTACCCGTGAAAAGCGGGCAGCGGGAGAAAAAACTGACCGCCGCCATCGAGGCCGGCGTGACCACCGCGTTTTTCGAATCGCCCTACCGGCTGGTTAAAAGTCTCACCGTGCTGGAGCGGATTGCGCCCGCGCGCCCCGTCTGCGTCGCGCGGGAGCTGACCAAGAAGTTCGAGGAATTCCGGCGCGGTCTGCCGGCGGAACTGCTCGCTCATTACACCGCCCACCCACCGAAGGGCGAAATCTGCCTGGTTCTCAGCCCGCGCGATCATGAGAAAGACGCGTGAGCCCGTCCCCACCCGCGGACGCCGGCGAGCCCTGCTGCTGGCCAATGCGGCTGTGACCGCCCTGATGATGAGCCCCTGGGGTCACCGCACGCCGCTGCGCAAAGCGATCACCATTTCCGCCTGGACCATCCTGCGTAGCGCGCTCATCGCCGGAACCATGCTGCCCAACAGCTCCCTGCTGGGCCCGGTCATCCGCCAGTTTGCGCCGCGCGGCCGCGAAGCCTGGCTCACGCTCGACGATGGACCGGACCCGCACGCCACTCCCGCTCTGCTCGACCTGCTCGATCGCTTCGGCGCCAAAGCCACTTTTTTCCTCATCGGGAAAAACGTCGCCGCCCATCCCGCGCTCGCTCGCTCCATCGCCGAGCGCGGTCACCAGATCGGCAATCACACCCAGACCCATCGATCCCTCACCATGTGGGCCTCCCCACCCCATTTTCTGGAAAGCGAGATCGTGCGGGCGGCGAAGGCCATCCGACAAGCCACCGCTCAAACCCCTCATCTTTTCCGGGCACCGGCCGGGCTGACCAATCCCTTGCTCCATTCCATCCTCTGGCGGCACGGCTACGAGCGCGTCGGCTGGACGGCCCGCGGTTACGACGGATTGCGCCGCCACCAGCCCACCTCCGTGCGCCAGATCCTGCGGCAGCTCCGCCCGGGCGGCATCATTCTTTTCCACGGCGAAGGCCGCGCCTCCGCCACCGGCCCCGCCCGCCTGCGGGAACTGCTCACCCATTTGTCGCGGCGCGGATATCGCTGCGTCCTGCCGCGGCTCCAGCCCGGTGGCTCAGTCCTCCCATAGACCGCCGAAAGAAGTGACGGCCCGCAAACCGGGATGAAGCGCCCACTCGATCCCGCGGTAGTGTTTCGACAGAAGATCTCCCACCCTCATTTCCAGCGCCCGATAGGGCGACCGCAGTTCCACGCTATGGATGTGCAACGACACGGCGGCCTCCGGGCGCACGAGATATTTTTTCAGATTCACCACCTCCTGATGATATCGCCGCAAATCGAGACAGCGGCGTGGTGAAAAGTCGTTCGCCTTGTCCCAGCGCGACTCGAAGACCAACTGGTTGAAGCAGGCCACTCCGATTTCCGACGGGATGCGCGCCACGGCGGCGCGCAGGGTCCCCCGCTCCAGACTGCAGGGAAACTCGTCCCCATCGCAGTGCAACATCCAGTCGTATCCCCTTGCCTCCACCTCGCGCACCGCACTCAGCAGGCAATCCCGCTGCCATAAACAGACCGGTCCGCCTTCCGCTTCTTCGGATCGGCGAACCGCTCGTCGGTGAATCGTCATAGCGGACGCGACCTGACGGAGCGCCGCTTCCCAGCGAGCCTCAATCTCATCGTCCTCCAACTCCGGCCAGTAAATCTGAGGGTGCGGCTTCTTGTTCCAAGTATAACCCCGCGGCCGCCGATCCTCGAAAAGCCACAGCGCATCGACCCCCTGACCGGCCAGATGCCGCACCCACTCCGCCACGAAAGGCCACTCCATGCGCAGCAGCATCACGGCGGCGGCGGCAATCTTCACCCGATCGACCCTCTAGAGAAAACGGCCCAGGATCGGGCGCAATTTTTCCACCGTTTCCGCGGGCCAGATCTTCCGGTCCGTCACCAGCGCCAGGTCGAGAGCGCGATGCTCCGGCCAGTTCGGTTCCCGGGGAAGGCGCTTCACGACCTCAGGCAGGATTTTTCTGGCCGCGCCGGCATTCGCCAGGAGGTGTCCGATCACCGTTTGCGCGCTCACCGGCTCGGCATCGATCTTCCAGCAGTCGTAGTCTGTGATCATCGCCATCGTCGCCAGCGCGATCTCCGCCTCCCGCGCCAGCTTGGCCTCGGGAAGGTTCGTCATCCCGATCACGTCAAACCCCAGCCGCCGGTTGAGCTGCGATTCCGCCCGGGTCGAAAAGGCTGGACCATCCATGTTCACATAGGTGCCACCGTCGTGCACCGTCGCCCCGGATACCCGCGCAGCCTCCGCCAAGATGCCCCGCAGGTCCGGGCTGATCGGATCCGCAAAACCAATGTGCGCGATAATGCCGTTTCCGAAAAACGTGTGTTCGGTGCGTCGGCTGGTGCGATCGAAATACTGATCCGGCAGCACGATGTGCTCCGGCGCATAAGGTTCCTGCAAGCTGCCGACAGCCGTCACGCAGACGATCCAGCGCACATTCAGCGAGCGCAGCGCGTAAATGTTGGCCCGGTGATTCAGCTCCGTCGGCAGGAGGCGATGCCCCCGCCCATGCCGCGGCAGAAAATAGACCCGCCGCCCGTGCAGTCGTCCGCCGAAAATCGAGTCCGAGGGCGGCCCGAATGGCGTGTCGAGGGTGATCTCTTCCGGCTCGCTCAGCCCTTCGATCTGGTAAAGCCCGCTGCCTCCGATAATGCCGATAGCCGGCTCCTGCTCAATCATGGCGCCATCCTACCCGCCCGCCCGCCGGTCGTCTATTTGCTCGTGGCATTTTTTTCGCCCACCTCCCGCAGCATCTCGATAAACCGCCGCACCGCCGGCGTGCGCGTGCGGTTCCGGCGGACCACCAGACCCAGCGGCCGCCAGAGATCGTGCGAGGCCAGCGACACCGCCACGAGAGTGCCGGCTTTCTCCTCATCCAGAACCGTGCTGTAAGGAACCATCGACACGCCATCCTCGATCGCCACCGCCCGCTTGACCGTCTCGATATTGTCGAATTCCATCGAGTGCTGAATCGTGATTTTTTCGTCACTGAACGCTTTATCGATCGCCTTGCGCGTCGGCAGATCGATCTCGAAAGAGATGAAACGCTCCCCATTCAGATCTTTGAACCTCACCGCCTTTTTTCGGGCCAGCCGGTGCGAGGGCGGACAGATCAGCACCATCTCGTCGCGCGCGAACGTCTCCACATGAAACCCCTTCCGCTTCGACGGAAACGCCACCAGTCCCACGTCCACATGGCCCGACTGCACCTCCGAATAGATCTGCGTCGAGCGTCGGTAATCCACCTCCACATCGACCTCCGGAAACCGCGCTCGATAGCTCTTCAGGATCGGCGGGAGCTGGTGCAGCCCGATGCTGAACACCGCCGCCACCCGCAGCTCGCCCACCACCACATCGCGCATCTCCTGGATGCGGGCGTCGAGGTTGTCATAGATATCGAGTATCTCCCGGCTCGACTCCAGAAACGCGTGCCCCTCCGGCGTCAGCGAAAAATGCCGCCGCCCGCGCTCGACCAGCGCCACGTTGAAGCGCGCCTCCAACGCCCGGATCTGTTGGCTCACCGCGCTTTGCGTGATGCCATTATTCTTCGCCGCTTGGGAAAAACTCTCACATTCCACCAAGTCACAGAATATTTTAAAGGTGGCGAGCTGCATCGGCGATCGTCTGGCTGGTGAAAAAGCGGTCGCGGGAGATGCTATCGTGTCAGGTCTCCTTCGGGCAAGAGTGCAGTATCCTTCGACATTTTATTGGCCTAGGATGGGGTGGCCCATGAGTGACATCGCCTCTTCCCTGGCCCAGGTCCAGGACCACCTCGCCGCCGCCGCCGCGCGCGCCGGTCGTCAGCCGGATGAAATCGTGCTGGTCGCCATTTCCAAAACGCATCCGCCCGAGCGCATCGCCGAAGCCGTGAGCGCGGGCCAGCTTCTCTTCGGCGAGAGCAAAGTGCGGGAAGCGCGCGTCAAGATTCCGCAACTGCCCGGGCAGACCCGCTGGCACGGCATCGGGCATCTGCAGAAAAATAAAATCCGGCATGCCCTGCCCCTTTTCGAACTCATTCACTCGGTCGATTCGTTGGAATTGGCGCGAGAGATCAATCGCATCGCGACCGACCTGGGCGCTCAACCGCGTGTGCTGCTGGAAGTGAACGTTTCGGGCGAAGGCTCGAAATACGGTTTCTCGCCGGAAGCGCTCGAGAGTTCAGTGGATGAGCTCCTGCAACTTTCCCGGCTGCAAATCGAAGGCCTGATGACCATCCCGCCGCTGGCGCCGGAGGCCGAGAGTTCGCGCCGTCACTTCGCGCGGTTGCGCGACTTGCGCGACCGTCTGCAGAACGACTTCGGGATCGGCTTGCCCGAGCTTTCCATGGGCATGAGCAACGATTACCCGATCGCGGTCGAGGAAGGAGCGACGCTGGTGCGCGTGGGCAGCGCCATCTTCGGCGGGAGGTGAGTTCGGGGAGCACACGCGTCTCGCGTGTTCTGGCCGGCGTCTCGCCGGGCCGTCGGGCGGATGGTATCCGCCCGGCGATTCGGCGGGACGCCGAAC
>JBGTNO010000011.1:0-20439 GCA_041743065.1 Chthoniobacterales bacterium | reverse complement strand
CGCGCTTTTGGCGATCATCCCTTTCGAGGAAGGCCAGCCCCTGGCCGAGTTCTTCGAAGCCCACCATCGCAGCCCGCGCAGCGCCATCGATCTCGTCCTCAACTCACGCCCCTTTCCATGACCCGCCAGCCAAACGCCCTGGGGACAGCGGCTGCTCGGGATTCGATCTTTTCACCTCACTGGAAGCGATAGATGAGGCAGCGGAAGGGGATTCTGAGATGGCCCAATTGAGGCTCGCATTACTTGGCACCACGACCCGGCTGGATATCACGGATGAAACAGGTTTTCTTGCGGAGAAGCTCGTGGCTGGCGGGTTGATTCCCGACAGGGCCGCCTCAGATGCCATTCACATTGCTGTGGCATCCGTCCATAATCTGGATTATCTTGTGACATGGAATTTCAAACACATCGCAAACCCGCTTACACGGGACCGCTTGCGAAAAGCGGTTCACGAAAGTGGCTTTCATCTGCCAGTGATGTGTAGTCCAGACGAACTATTCCAATACAATGAAGACAATTGATCCAGCATTCCCGAACGCCGATCCAATCATTGCCGAAGTGCGTCGCGCCAAGACCGCGCTTGCAGCCAAACACAATTTCGATGTCATGGCGATGGTCCGGTCACTGCAAGACCGTGAGCAGCAAGAAGATGCGAACAAGGCGGTGGACTCAACGGCTACCCGCGTCACGCCTCCTGCTGATCCCTCGCTTCGCTCGGGGCAGGAGTCGCGCCACGGACAGGCGTGGGTGAGCTAGGACGTTGGAAAAGAAGAATGGCTGGTTTGAACGCGAAAAATGAAAGAGGACGCGAACCGGAAGTTTGGAAGTTTGATCAATTCGATGAGGAACCGATGGCTTGAACTTGAAATCGGGCGCAAGGACTCTCCCCAATCGATCACCCAGCTTTGAGGTGCGACCCCGCTCGACGTTTGATCGAAAAGGCCGGAATCGGAGACCTTTTCCGAATGGACGCGGAGTGAGGATTCGATTGCGACAGGGCGGCCGGGTTTTCCAGGATGGAGCGGAAGGAGGAAAGACATTTGCGGAGGATCGGATCAGCCAAGCTCGGGCGATTATCCGCACCTCCACCGAGCGCCCCCTGATGTCCAATTTCACTTCCTCCACTTTCCATGGCTCATCGATCCCAAGTATCTTCTGATAGAAATCCGTGTCTCTCATCCCCAACCACTACCCGCCTCCTTGCCTCACGCCACCCTCTATTTTTTCCCCACTCAATTCCCGGAAGAACCTCGCCTACGGCTACACCGCGCGCAACCAGGTCGCGAGCGTCACCGCCGACGGCCCGCCGCCGCTGGCCACCTACACTTACGACCTGGCCGGCAATCGCACGCTCAAGACCCTGGAGAACGGCACGACGGCCGTCTCCGCCTATGACGCCGCGAACCGACCGGACCCAGGTCGCCCACGGCAAGGGTGGGGCGGCATTCGCGCAGTTCGACTACACGCTCGACAGCGTGAGCAACCGCCTTTCGAAACTCTCAACCCTCAACTCTCAACCTTCAACCACCGAGAGCTGCCAGTACGACCCCACCGACCAGATCGCGAACGTGG
The DNA here is from genome assembly GCA_041743065.1 of Chthoniobacterales bacterium. Taxonomy (GTDB): domain Bacteria; phylum Verrucomicrobiota; class Verrucomicrobiia; order Chthoniobacterales; family Chthoniobacteraceae; genus JBBSOD01. Next base: position 18,867 of record JBGTNO010000011.1, on the reverse strand, counting down.
ACTACGGCACCGGCCGCACCACCGGCTTCCAGCGGGACGCCACCGGCAACCGCACCAGCGTCGCCGACAGCGCCAGCGTCGTCCCCGCCAGCTACACCGCCAACAGCATGAACCAAGTACACCGCCGTCGATGCCGCCGCCCCCACCCACGACGCCAATGGCAACCTGACCGGCTACGCTAGCCAGGCGTTCACCTACGATTCGGAGAACCGCCTGCTCACCGCCACGAACGGCGCCGCCGCGCCGTGTCGCGCACGGTGAACGGAGCCACCACCTACTACATCTGGGACGGCTGGAACCTGATCGAGGAGCGCGACGGCACCGGCGTGGAGCTGGCCCGCTACATCCACGGCCCTCAGACCAACGAGATCCTGGTCCATCGCGGCAACGGCTCCCGTCGATTACCACCACGACAGCCTCGGCAGCACCGTGGCCCTCACCGACGCCACCAGCACCGCCCTCGAGACCTACGGTTACGACGTGTTCGGCCGACCCGAGATCAGGAGCGCCGCGAGTGCAACCCTCCGGGTCTCGGCCTTCCAGAACCGCGAAACTCCACCAGCCGGTGCTTGGCGATCGCGAGATCGGTGGACTTGAGCGAGCGCTTGATCTGCTTGCCGTTGACCTTTACGAGCGCGTCGTAGAGTCTGTTGCCGTTCCTGTAGAGGCACTCGGCGACCTTGTTGAGCACCTGAGATTTTTTCGGCGTCTGATCCGTGCCTAAAAGAACAGCAGGTTACTTAACCGGGGTTGCAAACCAAGGATCGCTGCGACCGAAAATAGCCACAAGTTTTTCAGCAGAAACAACTCGGAGGGGTGGCAGAGTGGTCTAATGCGCCGGTCTTGAAATTCGACGGGGTGTTTTGGACTGATTTGGACACAGGTGGACTAAGGTGCCTCGCACTCTGGCCATTGCGGTTTTCGGCTTTGGGAGCAAGGTCGGACATGGCCCCGAGGGGACCGAAGTTTTCCCGTCGGGTTACTTTTTACGGGTTACTTTTTCGGGCGTTCCGCTCCTGGCTTGCGCGTATTACGGCGCGGATAAAGCCGCGCATCAAATGAGGGGCCAGTGAGAAATCTTCCAGAGCTTCGGCGGGGGGTGGTTCGCGAGGCGGCGAGCCGATTGCGCCCCTCCGGAGTCTACCGCCTCTTGGTCGAAAGATGCTCCGTGGGCGGAGCCGTTTTCACGAAAACACCACCTTAGTTTTGCGCCCGGAAAGGCACAGGACTTTTGAAATACTACAACATCGTCGGTCCCCAAGTGAGAAAGCTCAGATACGCGCGGAAATGGTCGCAAGGAAAGTTGGCAGTCAAGTTGCAGTGCGCGGGGTGGGACATCTCGCGGAGTGGCGTCTCGAAGATCGAGGCACGCCTGAAGTTCGTTCTGGATTTCGAACTCGATTACCTGGTCGAGGTACTGGACATCGAATTGAGGGAACTGTTTCCGCGCCGCTCGATTGGCGTGCCTGCGCATGACCATCTTGACCACCTGATGAACTCCAGATTTTGAGACGGATGTCGCGGGCAGTCGTGGGCATGCCTGCGGGAAAATTGATCGCACGATTGGTGCTCAGCGGATAAAGTTGGTTCGGGATGGATCGCGGGCCAATGCCGATTTTTTCACCCACGAATCTGATGAAATCACCTTCCGCCGAAGCATCGCTCAAACTGGTCCATGCGGTGCGCGCTCTTCTCCGTTCTGACGAGTTGATGAACAGCGACGTATCGGACGCGACTCACGCTCTCATCGAAGAGGTCTTGGAGACGGTGGGGCAGGTGGAGCGAGAATGCGAGTTTCCCGAACGGGCGGAGATTCTCGAATTTTTTGCGAAGCGGCTCGCGGAGGAAGAGAAGGAAAGACTGGTGCAGCGCGTAGTCGCGCTGGTTGGCACTTTTTCACCGGAGGAACTTCATTCGAGCTACGAAGCTGCGCGGGAAATGGACCGGGAGCTGGAGTCGTGAGGGCTGGCTTGCAGAGTATGCGTGTGAAGATTTGGGCACGCGGGGAAATCTTTCGATAAAATTTAAGGGGTATGCCCTCTCGACGTCGTTAGTAATGGCAGACCCGGAAGGGGAGAGAGAAAGACAGGGGCTTCCCAGCGGGGAGCATGGAGCACAAGAATGTTGTAGGTCGGCAGGTGGGAAAAATTCGAAGCGGGCGCGGCTGGTCGCAAGCGCAGCTCGCGATCGAACTTCAGAAAGCGGGATGGGATCTGAGCCGCAGCGGGGTATCGAAAATCGAGATGCGGATACGTGAGGTCAAGGATTGGCAGATGCTGGTGTTGGTCCACGTCTTGGAAATGCCGCACGATGCGTTCTATCCGCGACTGGATTGCAGGGTGAAACTCCGCGAAGCGATGGCGTCCGCAATGACGTGACAGGAGCGTCACCATTCGTCCCGCTCCGCGCACGGTGGCGGGAGGGGGGCGGGGAGATGATGCTCGAAGGCATGTTGCTCCGCTCGCCAATACTCGCGATCCGTCGTCGGAGTGGGCGGAGGCATGGATTTCGGCGCCGCACATCGTCCGACCGCCGGAGGAGGAGGCCGCAATGGCGGTGGCGGCGCACCGGGGCACCTCCTTGATCCACCATTCCCGAATACGCGACCGAGGAATCGGAAGAAAAGGCAGATGCCGAGCAGGAAGATGAAGATGGTCCCGAACACGTAGATTGCGATGATCAGTGTCGATTTCATGGAGATGGCGAGGCTCGCACCTTCCATGGAGTTTCCCGCGAAATTGCGTGCCGAGCAAGATCGCGCTGCGTCGATGAACGCGATAGCCGGTTTGCCTGAACGGTTGTTCTGGCGACGGCAACCGCAGCAGCGAGGTCCCCTTCCACCGGGGCCGGCTCTAGCTGCGGAGGTTGTGAGTAACTGCGGTGGAAAGGTGGCGCAGTTATTCAAGTCGCTGGAAACAACCATCATGTGACGGGTGCCCCTTCGGAAGTGCCATCCATGCTCCGTGGCGCTTTGCGCAAAAAACGCGAAGGGTTTTTTCGGCGACCGGTGTTTTAGTCGGGGAATGAACGACGATTTGAAGCGCAAACTCGATAGCTGGAAGGTCGATTCGGCTGTGCCCGCCTCGTTTCAGCGCGAGGTCTGGCAGCGGATCGCGTCCCGAGAGGCGGCGCGTCAGCAGTCGGGCTGGCGGCAATTCGCGCGACACTTTTTCGAGTTGCTGGCGACCCCGCGCTACGCGACGGCAGCGCTGGTAGCGGCCATCGTGATCGGTGCGGGGGCTGCGCAGGTGGAGGCGAGCCAAGAGAAGGCGCGGGTTTGGAACGACCTGCGCACGCGCTACGTTGTGTCCATCGACCCTCTCGCGCAGGCGCTCACGAAATGATCCCATGAAACGCGGCATCTTCATTCTCATCCTTGCGCTGGCGCTGGTGGGAACTGCCTTCTGCGGCTACCGCTGGCTCGCGGAACGCGAGGCGCTCGCGGTGGCCGAGCGAGAGGACGCGGAAATGGAATGGCTGCGCCGGGAATTCAAGTTGGACGATGGGGAGTTTTCCCGAGTCGCGGCGCTGCACGATGCCTATCGCCCGAAGTGCGACGCGCTGTGCGCGGCGGTGATCGAGGCGAACGCGAGACTCGATGCCGCGATCAGTGACAGCCGCGAGGTTACGCCTGTTGTGACGGCAGCTCTGGAAGAGGCTGTGGAAGTGGAAGAGAAGTGCCGCAGTGCGATGCTCGCCCATCTCTACGCCGTCAGCGCCGAGATGGAGCCGGAGGCCGGGGAGCGCTACATCGCGATGATGAAGCCGCGAATCGTGCAGTCGGCCGAGGCGCATCATCGGGCAATGACATTGATGGGGCATTGAGGTATGAATTCGCAAAGGATGACATTCAGTCGGACATCAGTCGCAGCCTTTCGCGTCGCCGCGGTATTAGTAGCGATGCTGTCGCTGGTGCTCGCGCCCGTGCGGACGATGGCTGCCGGAGTTCCATGTTCGGAGCCCGAACCTGCGACGATGGAATGCGGCGGATGCTGCGAAGCGATGGCCTGCTGCGTTCAGGAGCCCGAACAGCCCATCGCGCCCGCGATCCCGTCTTCCAGTCAGCATGCCGCTTCGGATTTTTCCGTGGCGCTGATGGCGGCGACGCGTCCGTTACTTTGGATTTTGCCATCCGGCGACCACGATTTCGTTTCCACGGCCAGTGTCCCCTTCGGGCGCTCGCGCGATTCGCTCGCGCTTCTCTGCATTCGATTGATCTGAGTCCGGTTCGCACAGGCGCAGTGTGCCCTTTTCCAAAGGCCGCTGCTTCATCCCTCGAACCCAAGCTCATGATCAATGAAAGCGAACTACCTATTTCTCACTCTATTATTACCCATCTCTCTCTACGCGGGAGACGCCTCCGTCCAGGTCGGCGGTCCGCCGCTGCTTCGCGAGATATTGCAGCATAGTCCTGCTATCGAAGCGGCGCGGCAGGATTGGCAGGCGGCTGCGGAGAATCCCGAGGTAGTGGCGTCCATGCCCGACCCGATGGTCAGCTACGGCTACTATTTCCAAAACGTCGAGACACGCATCGGGCCGCTCAATCAGCGGATCGGCCTCTCGCAGAAGATCCCCTTTCCCGGAAAGCTCGGCACCGCCAAGCGGCAGGCGCAGGAGCAGGCTCAGATCGCCTACTGGCGGTATCGGGCGGCGATCCGCGACACGCTTGCGCAGGCGAAGATGCTGCTTGCCGAGCTGGTGCGGGTGGATGGCGCGGTCTCGGTGCTGAGGGAGCAGGAGGATCTGCTGCGACAGACGGCCTCGTCCGCCGAGGGGCTCTTCAAAGCAAATCAGGTGACGCTCCCCGACGTGATTCGCGCCACGGTCGCCGCCGAGGACATTCTCACCCGTATCACAGCGCTGGAAGCGGTTCGCGTCGCGACGGTAGCGAAGCTGGCGGCGATTCGCGGCGAGACGGATGCGCCGCTCGTCATCCCAAGCACTACACAGCCGCGCATTCCCGCGCTGCCTCCGCTGTCTTCGGCAATGAAGCTCTCGATGATCGCAAACCAGGAGTTGCACGCAGCGGAGAATGCCGTCGCCCGCGACGCCTACGCCGTGCGCCTCGCACGGCTCGACTACTATCCCGATTTCACGCTCGGGATCGACTACACGCAGGCGGGCGAAAACATGATGGCGAACCCGGCCGACCGCGGGAACGACCCGGTCATGGGAACGATCACCGTCAACGTGCCCATCTGGTGGGACAAGCTCGGCGCGCAGAAGCGCGGCGCGGAAGCGCGGAAGGAAGCCTCCATCGCCCGGCGCGCGCAGCTCGCGCTCGACACGACGGCGATGGTCCAAGGCGCCTACGCCCTGGCGAAATCCGCGAAGGAACAGCGCGAACGGTTTGCCGGGAAGATCGTTCCCGACGCGCGACGCGCCTACGAATCCGTCACCTCGAACTACACCGCGGGCGCCGCGACGCTGACCGATGTTCTCGACATCCAGCGCGCCTACAACGAGGCCGCGCTCGGTCTCGTCGAGCGCACCGCCGCCTACCTCAAAGCCATCGCCCAACTCGAGCAGGCGGTGGGCGAGCCACTTGAAAACATGAAACCCAGCCCGGCTGCAGGCGTCGGCAAATAGCTATTCGCACCTCAATGAAAGAAACCTCATCCAACACACGACGACGCCTCTGGATTGGCGTCATTGTCCTGACGCTAGTCGCCGGAGCCATCGGACTCGCGATCTGGAAATCCGCACGATCCGAGAAACTCGCCGCCGCCGAGGTCCGCGAGGGCACAGGGGAAGGTCAGGGCCCCGAGAAGACCCAATACTGGATCTCCGGAATGCACCCGTGGATTATCATGCCCGAGCCGGGTCAGTGCCCCATTTGCGGCATGGATCTCGTGCCGCTCGATCCCAGCAAGTTCGCCGGCGAGATCGCGATCGACCCCGTGATCGTGCAGAACATGGGCGTCCGCGTGGAGGAAGTCACCACCGGGCCGCTCGTCAAGAGCATCCGCACTGTCGGCATCGTGGACTACGACGAGGAAAACGTGCGCGACGTGAACATCAAGGTCTCGGGCTGGATCGAAAATCTTAATGTCGATTCGCTCGGCGCAAGCGTGGAGAAGGGGCAGCCGCTCTTCTCGCTATATTCGCCGCAGCTCTACTCCGCACAGCAGGACTATCTCATCGCGAAACGCGGCGGGAACCGCAGCACGCTCGACGCGGCCCGCACCCGGCTCGAATATTTCGACATCTCCGATGAGCAGGTCGATGCGCTGGCGAAGCGCGGCGCACCGGAAAAGACCCTTCAGATTGCGAGTCCTTTCACCGGCATCGTCACGCAGAAGCACGCGAACGAAGGCATGAAGGTCGAACCTGGAATGCAGGTCTATCGCATCGCCGACCTATCGAAGGTCTGGGTGATGGTGACCGCCTATGAATACCAGCTTCCCTACATCCAGGAAGGTCAGGACGCGGTGATGACGCTGGAATACATTCCCGGTCAGACCTTCGAGGGCAAGGTTGCCTATATCTATCCTTATCTGGACAAGAAAACCCGCGAGGCGCAGGTGCGGCTGGAGTTCGACAATCCGAACGGACTGCTCAAGCCAGGCATGTTCACGAGTGTCGAGCTGCGCAACCGGCTCGCCGCCGAAGCCACGCTGGCTCCGCGCTCCGCGGTCATCGACACGGGAAAGCGCAAGGTGGCGTTCGTTAGCCTGGGCGAGGGAAAGTTTGAGCCGCGCGAGGTGGAGACGGGAATCACAACCGAGAATGCGAAGATACAGATTCTCTCGGGTTTGGAACCGGGAGACAAAGTGGTCACGTCCGGCCAGTTCCTGCTCGATAGCGAGGCGAACATGCGCGAGGCGCTGGCGAAGATGATGAAAGGCGAATCCGCCGCCGAACAGGCGCCGGAGATCGCAAAAGCCAAGTCTGGTGAAATGGCGAGTCTGCCGCCCGCCGGCGAGTCCGCGCTGCGCGAGTCGCTGGATGCCTATCTAGCACTACAGAATGCGCTCGCGTCCGATTCCACCGAGGGTGTGTCGAGCGCGGCCAATGCTTTTGAAAAAGCGCTCGGGAAACTGCAGGCGGTCGAGCTGCCGGACGATCCGCACTTCTGGCACTCGCGCGCCCCCGCCTTGAAGACCATGCTCGCCGAAGCGGCGAGTCTTGCCAAAGCGAGCGATCTCGCCGCAGCGCGTCTCGCGTTTGGCAATCTGAGCGTGCCGTTCCGCGCTTTGATCGCCGAGACCGGCGTCCCGCCCGGTGGGAGCAATGACGTGCTGGCCTTGCACTGTCCGATGTTCCTTCAGGATCAGGGCGGCGCGGTCTGGCTCCAAGCGGCAGGCGACGTGCGGAATCCCTACATGGGAGCGGCGATGCTCGCGTGCTTCGACGAGCGGACTGCGCTGCCCGTGGCGGGCAAGTCGGGGGAGGCGACCACCCAGCCATGATCGCGAAGCTCATCGACTGGTGCATCCGCAACCGCGTGATGGTGCTGCTGCTCTGCGGCTTCCTCATCGTCGGCGGCTGGTATTCGGCGCGCAACATCACCGTGGACGCGATCCCGGATCTGTCCGACGTGCAGGTCGTCATCCGCACGGAATTCCCCGGCCAGGCACCGCGGATCATCGAGGATCAAGTCACCTATCCGCTCACCACGGCGATGCTCGCGGTGCCTTATGCGAAAGTCGTGCGCGGCTACAGCATGTTCGGCACGAGCTTTGTCTATGTCATCTTCGAGGATGGCACCGATCTCTACTGGGCGCGCAGTCGTGTGCTGGAGCAGCTAAACACGATCACCAACCGCCTGCCGCCCGGAGCCGCACCGCAGCTCGGTCCCGACGCGACCGGTGTGGGCTGGATCTATCAATACGTCCTCACCACCGGCCCCTATCCTAGGAACCATCCCGATGGTCTCTATCGCGATCCCGAGACGGACCAGTTCTATGCCAGCCCGGCCGATGTCTCCGAGCCGGTGCGCTCGCGGCTGGTGAAGCAGCGCGTCTTTCCCGGCTACGAAAATAGCCCGCTCGACGGCTCGCCGCTGGTGCAGCCACAGATCGACCTCTCCGATCTCCGCAGTTTGCAGGACTGGTATCTGCGCTACGAGCTGACGTCGGTGAATGGCGTCAGCGAGGTCGCGCCGGTGGGTGGCTTCGTGAAGCAATACCAGGTCGTCGTCGATCCGGTGAAGCTGCTCGCGCTCGGCATTTCGCTGCAAAAAGTGCGGACGGCGATCCAGCGCTCGAACACCGATGTCGGCGGGCGGCTCATCGAGCAGAGCGAGACCGAATACATGGTGCGCGGACTCGGCTACCTCGGCGCGTTGACCGACGAGGAAAGCGCGGATGCTGTCGCCGAGGGCAAGCGCCTGGAGGACCTCCGATCGCAGCGCGCTCTGGAGCAGCTCCGTCTGATCGCGCTCGGCGTGAACGAGAGCGGCTCGCCTATCTATCTCTCCGACGTGGCCGACATTCGTCTCGGTCCCGACATCCGGCGCGGCATCGCGGACTGGAATGGAGAGGGAGAAGTCGTCGGCGGAACCGTGGTCATGCGGTTCGGCGAAAACGCCAAGCGCACCATCGACAACGTGCGCGCGAAACTCGGCCAGCTCGAAGCGGGCCTCCCCGCCGGCGTGGCAATTGAAATAGCCTACGATCGATCCGACTTGATTGAGCGCGCGGTCGCGACATTGAAGCACACGCTCACCGAGGAAATTCTCGTCGTCGCAGTGGTCTGCATCCTCTTTCTCCTGCACGCCCGGAGCGCGCTCGTTGCGGCGTTTGTCCTGCCGATGGGCGTGCTCACAACACTCACCATCATGCACTTGGTCGGGATCAACGCGAACATCATGTCGCTCGGCGGCATCGCGATCTCCATCGGCGTGATGGTCGATAGCTCGATCATCATGGTCGAGAATGCGCACAAGTTCCTCGAAGCCGAAAAGCTGCGGTCCGTGCAGCGTCCCCGGCTGGAGGTCATCGCGGAGGCGGCGAAGGAAGTTGGGCCGAGCCTCTTCTTCGCCCTGCTGATCATCGTGGTCAGCTTTCTGCCGATCTTCGTCCTGGGCGAGCAATCGGGACGCCTGTTCAAGCCGCTGGCGTTCACGAAGACGTTCGCGATGGCTTCGGGCGCGGTGCTGGCGATCACGGTCATCCCGGTGCTGATGAGCCTCTTCATCACCGAGCGCACCGTGCCCGCGAGCTGGAGCCGACGGAGGCGACTGGCCACCTATCTCGGCATCATCCTCGCTCCCGCGCTGCTGCTTGCCCTGCTCCCGATTCCCGCGCTGGCGGACTCGCGCTGGCTCTTCGCCGGCGGCTGGCTGGTCTTGAGCGCGCTCGTTCTCCTGCCGCAGCGCATTCCCTCGGAGGATAACAACCCGATCAGCCGCATCCTCGAAGCCATCTACAACCCGGCCTTCAAGCTCGTGATGCGCTTCAAGGTGATCACGCTACTTGCCGCGATCGCGCTACTGGCTGCGACGTGGTTTCCATTCAGCCAGCTCGGCAGCGAATTCATGCCGCCGCTGGAGGAGGGAGATTTGCTCTACATGCCAACGACCGATCCCGGCATCGGAGTTACCAAGGCGCGCGAGATTCTGCAACAGACCGACAAGCTCATCAGCCAGTTTCCCGAGGTCGCCACGGTGTTTGGAAAGATCGGCCGCGCGGAAACCGCCACCGATCCCGCGCCGCTCTCGATGCTGGAGACCACCATCACCCTGCACCGCGACAAGTCGAAATGGCGGCGCGTGCGGCCGGATCGCTTCTATACTGACTGGCCGCGATGGGCGAGCTGGCTGCCGAGCAAGCTCTTCGCCGAGACACGCCCGGTCACGACCGACGAGATTATCTACGGCTATGAAATTCCCGACGGCGAAGGCAGCATGCTCCACGTCCCCGGGATGAACGACGCCGTGCAGATTCCCGGCCTCACGAACGCCTGGACCATGCCGATCCGCACCCGCATCGACATGCTCTCGACCGGCATCCGCACACCCATCGGCATCAAGTTTATGGGCAGCGATCTTTCCGTCCTCGCGCGGCTGTCAAACGAAGCCGCGAACGCACTTAAGACCGATCCCACCACCAGCCCGAACACGACCAGTGCGTTCCCGGAAAAGAGCGTGGGCGGCAACTACTTCGACATCCGGATCGACCGCGAGCAGATCGCCCGCTACGGCATGGTCGTCGGCGACGTGCAGGATGTCATCATGACCGCGCTCGGCGGGATGAACGTCACCTCCACCGTCGAAGGATTGGAGCGGTATCCGGTCAACGTCCGCTACCCCGGCGAGCTGCGCGACACCATCGAGTCCGTGCGCCAGACGCTGGTCGCCACGCCCTCCGGCGCGCAGATTCCGCTCGCACAAGTCGCCGACATCAGCATCCGCAAAGGCCCGCCGATGGTGAAGAGCGAGAACGCGCGGCTCACGAGCTGGGTCTATGTCGATATCGCCAAGATCGATGTCGGCACCTACGTCCAGCGCGCGCAGCAAGTCGTCGCGCGCGAAGTGAAGCTGCCGCCCGGCTACACCGTCGTCTGGTCCGGCCAGTATGAATACATGCAGGCGGCGGAGAAGCGTCTTGCCATCGCGATCCCGCTCGCGCTCGTCGGCATAATACTTCTGCTCTACCTCTCCACGCGAAGCTGGCTGCGCGTGAGCATCATCCTGCTCGCCGTGCCCTTCTCCCTCATCGGCGCGGTCTGGTTCCTCTACCTGATGGACTACGACCTCTCGCTCGCCGTCTGGGTCGGCCTTATCGCTCTCGCCGGGCTCGATGCGGAAACGGGCGCGGTCATGCTGCTCTATCTCGACACCAGCTACGAGCGCTTCCGCGGCGAGGGCAGAATGAATTCGACCGAAGATCTCTGGCACGCCGTCCACGATGGCGCGGTTAAGCGCATCCGTCCAAAGACCATGACCGTCGTCTCGACCTTCACCGGCCTGCTCCCGCTGCTCTGGGCCACCGGCGCGGGCGCCGACACCATGCGCCGCCTCGCCGTGCCGATGATCGGCGGCCTCACCACGAGCTTCCTGCTGGAGCTGTTGATCTATCCCGTCATCTTCTACCTCGCCAAGCGCCCCGGACTCCGCCGGGAAGCGACGGACGCCCAGCCTGCGGAGGTATCAGCATGAGGGAACAGGAACTCGACGAAGACCGCACCACGATGCTGCGGCTAAAAGGTGGCGACGACCTCGCGCTCAACGAACTGATGTCGCGCTGGCAGCACCCGCTCGCCGCCTTCATCCAGCGCTACACCGGCAACGCCGAGGACGCGCTCGATCTCGCGCAGGAAACCTTCGTCCGCGTCTATGAGAGCCGCCACCGCTACAAGCCAAGGGCGAAGTTCTCGACCTGGATGTTCACCATCGCGAGCAACCTCTGCCGCAACCACGCCCGCTGGCGCACGCGCCATCCGACCGTCGCGCTGGAAAGCTCCGCCGCGGACGACACTCCCAGCATCGGGAGCACCCTTCCCGCGCCCGGGCATTCCCCCGCCGAGAGCGCGGAGCGCGAAGACGTGGCCGCCGCCGTCCGCGCGGCCATCCAGAGCCTCCCGCACGACCTTCGCACCGCCGTGCTTCTCTTCGAGTACCAGGACCAGAGCTACGACGAAATCGCCAGCGCCCTCGGTTGCACCGCCAAAGCCGTCGAGACCCGCCTCTACCGCGCCCGCAAGATCCTCCGCGACCTATTGAGCGGAGGGCAGATTCGCTGAGGCATTCTCCATCGAAAAGGGCAAGAGCACTGGGCGAGATCTCGCTCGAGCGGGGCGCTCACCCGCGCGCCCGCTAAAATAGGGAGCGACACCCAGCTCGCGGAGGTATCTATCCACTATGCGCAAACCCACGCCACCGGAATCAAAATCCCGCATCGAGCAAATCGATCGCAGCGGTCCTCGGCGTATCTGGAAAAAGCTCCTCAAATGGGTGCTGCTGCCTGCGAGCGCGTTGTTCGCAGTCGTGATTGTGGGATTACTCGTGCATCGCACTTGGGCGCAGCATCGGGTCGCGGAGGCGACGAAAATTACTTCGCCCAACGGCATTAGCTCGCTCGAAAAGATCACGCTCGGCGGCGTCGAGCAGTGGATCCTGATTCGCGGACAGGATCGCACGAGACCAGTGCTGCTCTTTCTGCACGGGGGACCCGGCGCGCCAGAAATGCCGTTCTCGCACTTGAATGCGGATTTGGAGAAAAGCTTCGTCGTCGTGCAATGGGATCAACGCGGCTCTGGCAAATCGTGGTCGTCGTCCATCCCAAAGGAGTCGATGACCATCAAGCAGTTCGTCGCCGACACTCACGACCTCGTGGAACTTCTGCGGGAGCGCTTCAAGGTGCCGAAGATTTATCTGGCCGGGTTCTCGTGGGGTTCGATTGTTGGCGTGCAGACCGCAGCGCGGTGGCCGGAACTTTTCCACGCTTACATCGGTATAGGGCAGGTGACGAATACCGTGGAGATCGAGAAGCTGCTCTACGAGTGGACCGTCAAAGAGGCGAGGCAGGCTGGCAATCGAAAGGCGCTGAAACAGCTCGCCGAGGTCCAGCAAACCCCTTGGCCGCGCGGCAAGGACTGCATCCGCGTATGCCGATGGCTGTATCGCTTTCGACCCGCAGAGCCTCCGTCGCAGTCCCGCACGCTCCAACTCGCCTGGAGTTCGCCTTACTATTCACTCGGAGACCTATATGGAATGGCGCGCGGGATGTGGTTCTCGTTTGATAACCTCTGGAGCGACATTACGCGGGTCGATCTTTTCACCCAGGTGCCGCAGCTCGATGTGCCCGTCTATTTCCTCCAAAGCCGGGACGACTATGTGGTGACCGCCGAGATGCCGGAGCGCTACTATCGCGCCCTGATCGCGCCGCGCGGGAAGGAGCTCATCTGGTTTGAGAACTCCGGGCACATGCTCCACCTCGGCAAGCCGGAGAAATACCGCGAAGTCCTGGTGAAAAGAGTTTTGAAGGAAACCAGCTCGCGCCCCTGACCGCTATTCCCGGTGCCCGCGAGACGAACGCGCGAACGCAACCGCCTTGGCCGCGACGACCTCGGCATCGTGGCCCGCGCCGGTGATCAAGGCGGAGGCGCGACTGTTCTGCCAGCTCCGTCCGACGTGGTAGAGGCCCGGCACCGGCGAGATGCCCCGCTCCTCCACATAGCTTCCCCGCCCATCAACCGCGCCCGGAATGCGCAGCCACGACGCGTCGTCCCGATAGCCCAGCGCCCAAATCACCGTCGAAAATTCGCGCTCCGAGCCATCGGCAAAGCAAACCTGCCTGTCGCTGGCATCGACCGCGCGCGACACGATCTGGATTCCCCGACGGCGCAACACCGGGCGCAGCAAATCCAAGCCGGGCACCGGATCGAAGAGATGAACGAAACGTCCATGCAGTGATTCTTTGTCTGCCCGCAGCGCGCCGGTCGCCTCGAAGCACCGCATAATATCCCAGCCGAGAAAACGCTGCGGGACCAGCAGCCGCATGCGTCCGGTAGAAAGTGACACCTCATGCGAGGCCGCAAGTTCCACCGCTACTTGCCGGCCGGTCGGACCATCGCCGACGACCAGCACCGGTCCGGCGGGAATCTGAGCCGGTCGCCGATAGCTCGCGCCGGTGAATTGCGTCACTCCGGGAGACAGCTTTTCGGCGAAAGCCGGAACGATGGGAATCTGGAACGGTCCGGTGGCGACGATCACGCTCGCGGCTGCGACGCGTGCTCCACGCTGCGTCTGCGCCAGGAAGCCGCCATCCGCGCGGTCAAGCTTGGTCACTCGTTCATCGAGCAGAAGCGGCAGCGCCAGCTTACGCCCATACTCTTCAAGATAAGCGGCGACCTCATCTTTTGTCGGGTATCCGGCGGGGTCGCCCGGCATCGGCATTCCCGGAAGCGTCGAGAAGGCCCGGGAGGAAAACAGCGTGAGCGAGTCGTAACGCTGCCGCCACGAGTCGCCGAGCCGACGTTGTCCATCGAGCAAGATGAACGTCATGCCTGTCTCTCTGAGAAAGTATCCTGCGGCAAGACCAGCCTGCCCGGCGCCGAGTACGAGGATATCCACATTGCGAATGGCGTTCATCGATTGGGAATCGAGCGCAGGCCGCAAATCGGGGCTGCCTGTGAGAAAGTGAAAGGGTTGGGAGGTAGGGCCGGTGTTTTACCGGACCTATGAAGAAACAACTCACTCTCGCGATAGCATTGATAACAAGCGGACTGCTGGTTCTGCCCGTCATGGCAGCGGCAACTGGCAACCTCCTGAAAAGCTACGAAACAGTCTCGGTGGCGCTCGCCAACGATGATCTCGAAGCGGCGAAAGCGGCGGCGGGCGATCTTGTGCAGAACGCGAAGACCGAAGAGAATGCGACTCTCGCCGAACACGCAGACGAGCTGGCGAAGAGCGATTCGCTCGACGCGGCGCGCGAGCACCTTAAGGCGATGAGCAATGAAGCAGAGAAGTTGGCGAAAGACAGCGACCAATACCACGTTATGACCTGCCCGATGGCGGAGGCAACCTGGGTCCAGTCTGGCGAGAAAGTGATGAATCCCTACATGGGCAAGAAGATGCAGCAATGTGGCTCCATGATGGAAGGCACGGAGGGTGCCGATGCAGGCGGCATGAAATGCTGCCCGATGATGGGATAATCCCGCCACCTCTTTTCGCAGGGGAGCGCCGTCCCTTCACAAGAAGCGCGGCGCTTTTCCTACTCTCTGGAACGAAACCTGAAAGTGCCCGGCATCACTGCCACGCCACCTGGTTTCCGGCAATTCGCTACCGAAAAAGCAATGATTAAAAGTGTGGGCTTCTCGCTGTGCACAAGGCTGCCAGAACCACCCGTCCGGAATCCGTAACGTAGTGCTTCTCCTCGGGTCTCATATTCAATTAGAGACTAGTCACCGCCGCCCCCAGCTACACCGCCCCGCCGTTTAAGGGTCCTGCATCACCTGGCGGCGGCCTCCTGCATTAGGAAAAAGCGGCATAGGTAAAAACTCTTCGATGTCACGAGAGGGTTTTTCAGTGCAGGGGGGTTATATATTGTAGCTGCCTATATATGGGTTGGCTAAACCACAAAAGTAATATCAAGAAAGAGAGAAAAATATGAAAACAACCATCTCCACACTGGCGTTCGTAGCCCTCGTCTCATTTGGCGCTTCAGCCATGGGAGGCGAGCTACGCGCGAAGGGACGTGCCGGCTATCGGTATGTTCCAGCCGATAAAAAGGCCACGACGATCGCGGTATATGTCGGCGAGCGCGATACTCAGATCCATCGCCAGGCGCACCGTGCAGACAACAATCGGTCGCGGCTACTGGTCCCGCAAGGCCGCTCCGGCTATGTCCGGGCTGATCGTCAATCCCATTGATGGTGCGAGATCTATCAGCGGTTCCAAATCCCCGCCCTCTCCGGGCGGGGATTTTTGGTGATTAGCAGGGATCCAGGCAATGGATTACCTGCTTGGATATATAGCTACAAAAATAACCTCATTCCGCTGGATCTGCGGGAGATCGTGCTTCACGGAATGCTGGTCACTTCCATGGCAGATGAAGGCACGCCAGGAGAAATTAATGGGATGCCCGGCTACAAAAAAACTCTGCCCCTGGCGGCGGGAGAGATTCGCGCCATCCCGGAACCCAGCACGCTTCTGTTGTTTGGTGTGGCCGGCTCGGCTGTTGCTTTCCTCCGTCGTCGGCCGAGGGCTTAAAGAACAGGGAGTCCTTTGACTCGCTGCCTGCGAATAAGCCGCCCGGTTTCCGGCCGCTTATCTCCGTTAGGCGTTGATCTGACTTTACCCAGAAGGAACGGCCTTACCGATCGTTTTCCGACCGGATAACCGACAACGAAAAAAATATGAAAATTCTGTAAGGGGTTACGCCCGAAACCGCGTTTAACCTCTGTAGCGACCCGGATTCGATCCACGCTTCTATTTTTTCACCCATGCACCGCTTGCAGAAACCTAACGCCCTCCGCATTGCCGCGACCTTCGCGGTGATTTTTGCGTGGGTTTTCGCGAGCAACCAATGTGCCTTCGCCGGGCCGGGCGCTGCTGCGGAAAAAGAACACTCACACGCTGCCGCGCCGCACTCTCATGGGAGTGGACATGAGCATGGCGGTCACGAGCATGGCCCAGGTGGCGGTGGCGAACGTGACTCCGATGCCTGCTGTCAGTCCCTCCAGATCCCGGCGCTTTCGGTGGAGAAACCGCCGGTGCAATTCGATCCGAGCGCCTTCTCTCGGACGCTCGACTTTGCCGTCGTGCTGCGGGAGCACGCGCCTGCGCCTCTGGTGGCGATCCAGGCGGACGACACCGGACCGCCTGGTCTGATCTCCTTCGCGGAATCCGTGCTGCAGCGGAGCCTTCTCGCTCACGCTCCTCCTTCTCTCGGCTGAAGACCGGGCGCCCCGCATTCGTGGTGTGGCGCAGTCTTTAGCTCCCTCTCTGCCATTGCCGGAAGGTCTCCGGCTCCATCGCGCACCGTCGTGCCGCGGTGCCTCTGCCCACCCATTTCCGCGTTCCGCTTCTGTTCCAATACTCGCTCTCCGATTTGAAGACACTCACACTCATTCTTGCCTCTCTCGCGCTCTTCGCCCCGCGAGCCCCCGCGCTCACTTTGGATGAAGCGGTCACGGCGTCGCTCCGGAACAATCTCGATCTGCGGGCGGCCTACTACGAGGTGGAGAAAGCCCGCGGGCGTCTCATTCAAGCCGGGCTTTGGCCAAATCCGGAGCTGGAGTTTTCCACGACGACGGATCGCAGTTTCAACAATGAAGGCGAGAGCCTTTCAAGCGCGTCCTTCACCCAGGCGTTCCCTATCGCCGGGCGGCTGCGCTTCGCGAGGCAGGTCAGCCGCGTGGACGTGGCGCAGGCCATGGCGGAGATCCGCAACCGCGAGCGCCTGCTCATCGGCGAGACGCAGCGCGACTTCCTGACCGTGCTTCTGCTCGATCAGCAGATCGCCACCCGGCGCGATTTTCTGGGCGTAAATCAAGAGTTCGTCGAAGTCGTGCAAAAGCGCCTGGAGAAGGCGGAGGTCTCCGAGGTCGATGTGAGCCTCGCCACCGTCGAGGCGCAGCGGCTGGAGCTGGAAATCGACACCTTGCAGGCCGAGCGGGCGGCGCAGGAGCTTGCGCTCAAACAACGGCTCGGTCTCTCACCCGAGACCCCGCTGCGATTGCAGGGCGAGGTCATGGAGCTGGCCAAGAAATTCAGCCCGGAAAAATACTCCGACACCGTAGAGTCGAGGCGGCCAGACCTGCGCTTGGCGGAACTTGGCATCGACCGCGCGAACGCCGAAATCCGCCTCGCTCGCGCGGAAGCGTGGGGCGATTGGAACGTCGGCCTCGACTTTGAAAGTGAGCGCAAGGTGGATGACCCCGAGGGCCTGCAGCGTGATAAATTTCTCGGGATCAAAGTCGCCATTCCGCTGCCGTTCTGGGACCGAAACCAGGGCCGCGTTTATGAACAGCAAGCCACCGCCGACCAGTCGCGTCAGCAGGTCGAGGCGCTCCGGCTCACCATCCGCACCGAGATCGCCACCGGTCTCGCCCGCGCCCGCAAACTCCGTGAGGTCGTCGGCAATTATCAGTCCAAGCTTTTGCCCTCACTCACCAAGAGCACCGGCCTGCTCAAACAGGGCTACGGCGCAGGTCTCGCCGACGCCACGCAGGTGATCCAGGGCCAGCAGCAGCGCGCTCTCCTGCTTGGCTCCTATCTGGACGCCTACAGCTCTTACATCCAGGCGCTCGTCGATCTCGACACGGCTGCCGGCACCTCGCCGTTCCTGAAAAAAGACTATCTGGAAACTCCTTCCGACCATTCTGCCGGCGGCCAGACCGTCCGCCGCAAAAAGCTGATCAATTACCGAAAGTAACCGTCATGAAACTCCACCTCTTTCAGTTTTCAAAACACCCGCTCACCGTGCTGGCGGCGCTTCTTTTCCTCGCCACGCCGCAGGTGCTTTTTGCTCACGCGGGCCACGACAAAGCTCCGGGTGAAGACAGCGAAGCGGCGACCAGCGGCCCCATCGCCATCAGCGCGGAAGCCAGGTCCAATCTCGGCGTCACCGTCGCCGAAGCCGAGGTGCGGACCTTGGAGAAAACCCTGCTCGCCATCGGCCGCATCGAAGCCATCCCGAGCAAATCGGCAGCGGTCACCAGCCGCATTCCCGGCCGCGTCTTTGCGCTGAAAGCGAGCGAGGGCGACGCCGTGGAAAAGGGCCAGCCGCTGGTCGAGGTCGAGAGCCGCCAACTCGGCGATCCCCCGCCGCGTGTGACCTACGACTCTCCCATCGCCGGCATCATCACCGACCGGCACGTCATCCTGAACGAGAATGTCGAGCCCGACAAACACCTGCTCGAAATCGTCGATCTCTCCGAAGTGTATGCCGAGGGGCAGATCTTCGAGGGTCAGATTGCGGCCGTGAAAAGCGGCCAGCAGGTCCGGGTGAATGTCGAGTCGTATCCCGATGAGACTTTCACCGGCACTGTCGATGTGGTGAGCGGTTCCCTCGACCCCGAGACCCGGACTTTGGGGGTGTGGGTGCGGGTCGAAAATCCCGGCAACAGGCTGCGCCCGAACATGCGCGCGACGCTGCACATCGTGACGAGCGAAGCCGATTCCGTGACCGCCGTCCCGCACAGCGCCGTGCTCGGCGACGCCGGCAACCTCTTCGTTTTCGTGCAGCAGGAGGACGATGAACTCGTCTTCGAACGCCGCCCGGTCGTCACCGGGATGCGCGACGATCAGTTCGTCGAGATCATCGAGGGCGTTTATCCCGGCGACAAAGTCGTCACGCTGGGCAACTACCAGCTGCAATACGTGACCACGCGGAAAGCGCCGGAGAAAGCCGAGGCCGGCCACGACGAAGCCGCGCCGCACAGCGACGCCGCCGCGAAACCCGCGTGGGCCGGCCC
>JBGTNO010000010.1:0-5649 GCA_041743065.1 Chthoniobacterales bacterium | reverse complement strand
GGCTCCGCGGCCCCCGGCGGCTGGCGCTGACTCTGCGGCAGCTTGCCCGAGTGCCGGCGCTGGAAAACGGGCTCATCGACGAAACGACGCGACAGCGGGTCGTCGAGACCATTCTCCGGCAGGACCGGCCGGGATCGGGCTGGGTCAACAGCTACGCGATTCGCCCTCCAGCCTGGCTGGCCGACGACCGCCCCATGTATTTCATCGCCGTAGCCCGCCGCCGCGCGACTCCCAGTCAATGAGCGGCGCCCGGGAAAAATTGAGATCGCTAAAGCGCACTTCGGCCAAGGCGTTGCGGCCGTGGCGGCTTCGCGTGCGGGAGGCGGTGCGGCGCGGAACCGGGCAGGCTCCGGTGGTGTTGTTGATCAACGACTGCCGCGATCAGGAAAACTACGGGGCTGAAATCCTGGTCGATGCCATTGACCCGATCATCCAGCAGGCGCTGCCGAGGCATCAGATCGATTACATCCCGTCGGCCTGGCTGCTGGATGCGGCGCATGGATTCGCCGATTTCAAGAAAGAAGCCGATATTCGCCAGCCCGACGCGCGCTGGCCTTACGTGGCGGATCATTTCGAGCCGGTCGCGGATCTCTGGGAAAACGGGCGCGGCGGTCCCGGGGCCAAGGAATTTCTGGCAAAAATGGAACGGGCCGACGTCGTGGTTTTGAACGGCGAGGGCAGCGTTTACCGCGATAATCTAAGTGCGGTGCGGGAACTCTATCTAGCTTGGTTTGCGAAAACCCGTCTGCGGAAACCGACCGTGTTTCTCAATGGTCTGGTGCATTTGTCCAATATCGTTCCGCGGATCAATGCCATGGTCGCCAAAACCTTTCGCGCGCTCGACGCCGTGGCGGTGCGCGACCCGGTGTCCCTGCGCAATCTGCATAGTTATTATCCGGAAATCGGGGCGGTCATGATTCCCGACTCCTGTTTCTATCTGGCGCACGAACTGGGTCAGTGCGGCGAGATTCCGGCACCGGTGCGGGCAAGACTGGCCGGACAAAGCTATTTCACGATCGATCCCGGGCCGATGCCGCTGGACTATCAGTATGGAGAGCGCTCGGCGATTCATGAGCTGGTCGTGAAACTGAAGCGTCTGACCGGTCAGGCGGTCTTTGTCGAAAGCGCGCCCACCGACAGCTATATGGAGAAAGTCTGCCAGGCCACCGGTTCGATCTATGTCTCCGGCATGCGGAGCTATCGCGATTTCGCGGGTCTGCTCTCCGGCGCGCGGTTTCAGGTGACGGGCCGCTATCATAATCCGCTCATCGCCTCGATGGTCGGGACTCCCAGCATCTCTTTCGCCACCAGCTCGCACAAAGTGCACGGCAGTTGCGAAGTCCTCGAGGGGATTAACGGCTCACCCTTCGACGGCACCAACCTTCGCGAACAGATGGACGCCATCCTCGACCGGGCGCGGCTCTACCTGGCGGACCGGGGCGAGATCCGGCGGCGCCTGCGCACCCTCGCTCTGAGACATCGGGAGACCACGGCTGAGCTGGGCGCCATCCTCACCCGCGTCGCCGCCCGCTCCCGATGAAAAACGACCTCTCCATGCTTCATCCGGTCAAGCTGCTGGTGCTCGATTTCGACGGCGTCATGACCGACAACCGGGTGCTGGTCGATGAGAACGGAGTCGAAGCCGTCTGGTGTCACCGCGGGGACGGCTGGGGCCTGGCCCGGCTGCGCGACATCGGCTTC
The DNA here is from genome assembly GCA_041743065.1 of Chthoniobacterales bacterium. GTDB lineage: Bacteria > Verrucomicrobiota > Verrucomicrobiia > Chthoniobacterales > Chthoniobacteraceae > JBBSOD01. The sequence goes on along the minus strand of JBGTNO010000010.1, from coordinate 3,948 downwards.
CCGGCCCTGGTGCTTTCCACGGAAAGAAACCGGGTGGTGGCGGCCCGCTGCCGCAAGCTGAACCTGGAGTGCATTCACGGCTCGGACGACAAGGCCGCCCGCCTTCGCCAGCTTGCCGAGGAACGCGGGCTGACCGCCGCCGAGATCGCCTACCTCGGCAACGACGTGAATGACCGCGGCTGCCTGGAGTGGGCGGGAGTGCCGATGGTGGTGGCCGACGCCGTGCCGGAAGTGATGGGCCTGGCCAGGCTAGTCACGGCGGCGAGGGGCGGCCACGGAGCGGTGAGAGAAGTCGCCGACTGGATCCTTTCGGTGAAAACCGCCTGAATAATCTTTCGAAGCAAACAACCCCAAAAACGAAAAACAAAAGCAACATGAAACCTGTCAAAATAGGAAACAAGCTAGTCGGCCCCGGCCAGCCGGCCTTCGTCATTGCCGAGATTGGCATCAACCACAATGGCGACCTCAAGCTGGTCGAAAAACTGATCAACGCCGCCGCTCTGTCCGGCTGCGATGCGGTCAAGTTTCAGAAACGCACGGTCGAGATCGTTTACATGGCCGAGGAACTGGCCAAGCCGCGCGAGAATCCCTTCGGCGCGACCAACGGCGACCTGAAACGCGGCCTGGAATTCGGCCAGAGCGAATATGAGGAAATCGAGCGGATGTGCCAGCGGGCCGAACTGATTTGGTTCACCTCCTGCTGGGATGAGCCGTCGGTCGATTTCATCGAAGGGTTCAATCCGCCCTGCTATAAGATCGCATCCGCCTCGCTCACCGACGATGCCCTCCTGAAACATCACCGCGCGACCGGCAAGCCGATTCTGCTCTCCACGGGCATGAGCACGATCGAGGAAATCGACCACGCGGTGGAAGTGCTGGGCAAGGAAGATCTGATCATCCTGCATGCGACCAGCACCTATCCTTCCAAGTCCGAGGAACTCAATTTGAGGGTCATTCCGGTGCTGGAAGGCCGTTACGAAGTGCCGATCGGCTATTCCGGCCATGAGGTGGGCCTTTCGACCTCCCTGGCGGCGGTGGCGCTGGGCGCCTGCTGCGTCGAGCGTCACATCACGCTCGACCGCGCGATGTGGGGCAGCGACCAGGCGGCGTCGGTGGAGCCCTCCGGCTTCATGCGGATGACGAAGGATATCCGCGCGATCGAGGTGGCGATGGGCGACGGCGAGAAGAAGGTTTACGACAGCGAGGTTCCCATCCGGGCCAAGCTGCGCCGGGTCGGCTGAGCGCATGCGGAAGATCGGCATCATGCAGGGCCGGCTCTCGCCGCCGCGGGAGCGCCTGCAGGCCTTTCCGCAGGCCTCGTGGGAGAGAGAGTTCGGGCTCGCCGCCCGGCTCGGCTTCGATACTCTGGAATGGGTGCTCGAGACGGACCGGATCGAGTCGAACCCGCTCCTCGCGGGAGCGGGCCGGGAGCGCATCCGCGAGCTGACCGCGGACACAGGTGTCGAAGTTCTCACGGTCTGCGCCAACTATTTTATGGATCACCGTCTGTCCACGGCGGACGAGGCAGCGAGACAGGCGCACGTGCGGACGCTGTGCGACTGGCTGCCTCTTGCGGCGGAGATCGGCGTCCAAGTTTTCATGCTGCCTATACTGGAACGCGCCGAGGTTCAGACGGATGCCGACCGCGCGGCGCTGCTCGGCAGCTTGCGGGAGCCGCTGGCCAGAGCCCGTGACCTGGGCCTGCGCGTGGCTTTGGAAACGGAGCTGCCCGCCCGTGAATTTACCAGCCTGATCGACGAGGCGGACGACTCCACGCTCGGAGCGTATTTCGATTGCGGCAACGCCGCCGCCCAGGGCTACGACCCGGCGGCGGACCTCGCCGGGCTCGGTTGCCGAGTGATCGGCATCCACCTGAAAGACCGGCCGCGGGATGGCGGGAACGTGCCGCTGGGCGAGGGCGCCATCGATTTCCCGCAGTTCATGGAAGCGGTGGAGGCATCGCCCTACTCCGGTCCGCTCGTGTTGGAGACCACTCCCGGCGACGATCCCATCGCCTTTGCCACCCGGCACGCGCAGTTCGTGCGGGCACTTCTGCCTCCTCGATGAAAGTTCTTTTCCTGGGCCTCGGTGCCATCGGGCAGCGGCATTTGCGCAATCTGCGCGAGATGGTCGGCGGCGGTCTTGAGGTGTCCGCCGTCCGTTCTCGCGGGCTGGACCACGTCCTGACCGACCGGATGCGGGTGGCCAGCCCGGGCGGTCTGCACGAGGAGTTCGGCATCCGGGTCGAGCCCAGCCTTGAGGCCGCCCTCGCCGCCCAACCGGAGGCGATGTTCATTTGCAATCCGACCAACCTGCACCTCGCCGCCGCGCTGGCGGGAGCGCGAGCGGGCGTGCCGCTGTTCATCGAGAAACCGCTGGCGCACTCGCTGGAAGGCGTCGATGAGCTGATCGGTCTTGTCGAGTCGCGAAGCCTGCCGGCGCTGGTCGGCTACCAGTTCCGCTTTCATCCCGCGTTGCAAAAGGCGCGCGAGTGGCTGGCCGCCGAGGCCATCGGGCCGGTCCTCTCCGTTCGCTCCGTCAACGCCGAATACCTGCCGAACTGGCATCCCTACGAGGATTACCGCGTCTCCTATGCGGCGCGGGCCGATCTGGGCGGCGGCGCTATTCTCACGCAGATTCACGACATGGATTATCTGTCCGCCCTCTTCGGCCGGCCGCGACGGGTCATGGCGATGGGCGGCCACCTCAGCAGCCTGGAGGTGGATGTCGAGGATACCGTGGAAATCCTGATGGAGTTCCCGGGCGACCGGGGATTTTTTCCCGTCTCGCTCCATCTCGACTACCATCAGCGGCCCGGCGAACGGAGCTGCCGCATCGTGGGAGACCGGGGGCAGATTCACCTCGATTTCGCGGGCTTGTCGGCGCGGCGGATCGATGCCGACGGCCGGATTGCCGAGGACTGCCAGTTCGAAGGCTTCCAGCGCAATCAGCTGTTCCTGGATCAAATCCGGCATTTTCTCGACTGCCTGGCTGGCCGGGCGGTGCCCGCCGTCAGTGTGCGGGAAGCGGCGGGCAGCCTCGGGATGGCCATGGCCGCGCATGAATCTCTGCGCGGCGGCCAGTCCGTGCACCTTTCCAAATCAGCGGAGTTCGCCCAACCATGAAACCAGAAATTCTCGCACTCATCCCCGCGCGGGGCGGCTCGAAGGGCATCCCCGGCAAAAATCTCATTCCCATCGCCGGGCTGCCGCTCATCGCGCACACCATCGCCCAGGGGCAGCAATCGCGACTGATCACGCGCGTCATCGTTTCCACCGACGACGACGATATTGCGACGACCGCCCGGGAGTACGGAGCCGATGCGCCGTTCATGCGGCCGTCCGAATTTGCCCAGGATCTCTCGCCCGATGTGGAGGCCTTCGATCACGCGCTGCGGTGGCTGGCGGAGCACGAAGGCTACCAGCCGGACCTGGTGGTGCACCTGCGGGCGACCGGACCGGTGCGGCGAATCGCGCTGATCGACGAGGCCATCCAACTGCTCCTCGATCATCCCGAGGCCGATTGTGTCCGCTCGGTCAGCGCCCCCGAGCAGACGCCCTACAAAATGTGGCGGATGGAGAACGGCTGCCTCCAGCCCATCGCCACCGTGCCAGGCGTGAAGGAGCCGTGGAGCCAGCCGCGCCAGACGCTGCCGCCCGTCTTTTGGCAAAACGGCTACGTCGATGTGATGCGTCCGGAGACCATTCTGGAAATGGGCATGATGTGCGGCGGGACCATTTTGCCGTTCATCGTCGATGAGCCCAAGCTGGAACTCGATTACCCCGAGGATATCCCGGCGATCGAGGAGGCCCTGGCCAAAATGGCCCGCGGCGAAGCGCTCACCCACGCGAAAGAGGGCGACCGCCATCCTGTCTAAGATGAACGATTCCCGAACTCTCCCCGCCATGTTCGATCTGCAAGGGGGCGTCGTCGTCATTACCGGCGGCG
>JBGTNO010000009.1:0-6071 GCA_041743065.1 Chthoniobacterales bacterium | reverse complement strand
GGCGCGCGGCGCGGTGGCGTTGCCAGGCGACCGCCGCCAGGCGCAGCTTCCGCGGCAGAGACGTGGCGGCGCGCTGTCGGAAGACATCGTAGCCGTTCCGCTCGATTTCCGGAAGAATGCCGGCGTAGATCGTGCGCATGAGCCACACGGTATATTGCGAACCGTCATTCGCCAGCAGCGGGATGCCCTGCTCGGCCCGGCGGTAGTGGGCGCGGGCGCGGGCGATTTGCGATTCCATCATTTCGATAAAATCCGGGGTCACCCGCCCGGCCCGCAGGTCGCATTCCGAAATCCGATGGCGGGCCAGTTCATCCGCGGGAAGATAGATCCGATCGTTCGCCATGTCTTCCCCGACATCGCGCAGGATATTGGTTAACTGCATGGCGATGCCGAGCTCGATGGCATGCGCGCGAGCGGACTCGGATTTCATTTCGAAGATCTGCGCCATGATCAGTCCGACGACGGAGGCGACCTGATAGCAATAGCCGCGCAGTTCGTCCCAGCGGGCCATGCGAACGCGTCCCTCATCCCGGCCGACCCCATCGAGCAACTCGTCGAACGGCCCGCGCGGGAGGTCAAAGCGCTGGATGGCCTGCACGAACGCCGGAGCGAAGGGCTGGCCGGTCGTTTCTCCGCCGAACATCTTATCAAGATCGCGTCGAAGCGATTGCAGGTTCGCCGGAGCTTCCGCCGGAGCTTCGCTGCGGTCCATCACGTCGTCGGCGTGCCGGCAGAAAGCATAGACGGCGTAGGCGGCGCACTTCTTCTCGCGCGGCAAGGCGAAGGAGGCGAAGTAGAAGCTGCGCGCGTGCTTCCGGGTCGCGAGGCGGCAGAAGCGCTGGCTGCGGACGAGTGCGGGACTGGGCATTAAGCAAAAAAGCGCACACCCTTCGAGGCGCGCCTGTCGGGGTTGGACAGGGGAGCGCGGGCGCCTCGCACGCAGGTCCCGGCGCCTCGCCGGGAACTTGGTTCGGTCCCGGTGACAGCCGGGATGCCTTCGGCGAGGCGCCGAAGGCGGCACGCGAGGGCGCGCGCGCTCCCCGGGAATATGGCTAGTAGCGGTAGTGCGCGGGCTTGTAGGGGCCCTGCACCGGCACGCCTAGATACTCCGCCTGAGCCGTGGTGAGCTTGGTCAGCTTGACGCCGATTTTATCCAGATGCAGACGGGCCACTTCTTCATCGAGCTCTTTGGAGAGCAGATAGACGCCGGGCTTGTATTCGTCCTTCTTCGCCCAAAGATCGAGCTGCGCTAGCGTCTGGTTGGCGAAGGAGTTGGACATCACGAAGCTCGGGTGGCCCGTGGCGCAGCCGAGATTGACTAGTCGGCCTTCCGCGAGCAGGAAGATCGCGTTCCCGCCTTTGAAGGTGTATTTGTCCACCTGTGGCTTGATGTTCGTCCTCTTGGCACCTGATTTGTTCAGCTTGCTGACTTCGATCTCGTTGTCGAAGTGGCCGATGTTACAAACCACGGCCTGGTCTTTCATCTTCTCCATATGGGCGAGCGTGATGATGTCTTTGTTGCCGGTGGTGGTGACATAGATATCGCCGCGTCCGAGGGTGTCCTCGAGGGTGGTGACCTCGTAGCCTTCCATGGCCGCCTGGAGCGCGCAGATCGGATCGATCTCGGTGACGATGACGCGCGCGCCCTGTCCCTTGAGCGATTGGGCGCAGCCTTTGCCGACATCGCCGTAGCCGCAGACGACGGCGACTTTGCCGGAAATCATGACGTCGAGCGCGCGGTTGATGCCGTCGATGAGGGAGTGGCGGCAGCCGTAGAGGTTGTCGAATTTCGACTTGGTTGCCGTGTCGTTCACATTGATCGCGGGAACGAGGAGCTGGCCTTTCTCGAGCATCTGATAGAGGCGGTGGACGCCGGTGGTGGTCTCCTCGGAAACGCCTTTCCAGTCTTTGACGACGGTATGCCAGCGGAGCGGATCTTCGGCATAGATCTTCTTGAGCAGATCTTTGATCACCTGTTCCTCTTCGCTGCCGGCCTCGCCGTTGACCCAGTCGCTGCCGTCTTCCAGCTCGTAGCCTTTGTGAATGAGCAGGGTGGCGTCGCCGCCGTCATCGACAATGAGTTCGGGGCCTTGGCCGCCAGGGAACTTGAGCGCCTGCTCGGTGCACCACCAATACTCTTCGAGGGTCTCGCCTTTCCAGGCAAAGACAGGGACGCCGGCGGCGGCAATGGCGGCGGCGGCGTGATCCTGGGTGGAGAATATGTTGCAGCTGACCCAGCGGACATCGGCGCCAAGGGCGACGAGGGTCTCGATAAGAACGGCCGTTTGGATGGTCATGTGGAGCGAGCCCATGATGCGGACGCCCGCCAGGGGCTGAGCGGCGGCGTATTTCTGGCGGATGGCCATCAGTCCAGGCATCTCGGCCTCGGCAATGGAGATTTCGCGGCGACCGTAATCGGCCAGAGTGATGTCGGCGACTTTGTAGTCGAGGGTGGTTTCGGTATCGGTGGTCGTGCTCATGGGTTCGTTATCTACGTGTTTAGTTACGGTATAGTTTCAGCAATTCTTCTCCTCCTAATCCTGGAAGGGAGCGGCCGTTCAGGCTTGCTGTAGGGCCTGTTTCAGGGCGTCGGCTTTGTCAGTCCGCTCCCAGGTTAGATTGTCCAGATCGTCGATTTTGCCGAAGTGGCCATAGTTAGTCGTGCGACTATAGATCGGGCGCAGCAGGTTCAAAGTTTTCACAATATCGGCCGGCTTCAGACTGAAGGTCGCGCGGACCGCTTTTTCGATCTTGTTTTCATCCACCGTGTGGGTGCCGAAGGTGTCGATATGCACGCTGACCGGCTGCGGATGGCCGATCGCATAAGCGACCTGCACTTCGCAGCGCTCGGCCAAGCCGGCGGCGACGATGTTTTTCGCGACATAGCGCCCCATGTAGGCGGCGGAGCGATCGACTTTGCTCGGGTCCTTGCCGGAGAAAGCGCCGCCGCCGTGACGGCCCATGCCGCCGTAAGTATCGACGATGATTTTGCGCCCGGTCAGGCCGCTATCGCCCTGCGGTCCCCCGACGACGAATTTGCCGGTCGGATTGATCAGAAACTCGGTCGAGTCGTCCAGCATGTCGGCCGGAATGACTTTGCGGACGACGTTTTCAATGAGGTAGCTCTCGATCTCGGAGTGCTTCACCTCGGGCGTGTGCTGCGTGGAAATGACGACATTCACCACGCGGACGGGCTTGCCGTCCGCATACTCCACGGAGACCTGCGTCTTGGCGTCGGGACGCAGCCATTTCACCTCACCGCTCTTGCGGATGCGGGTCAGCTCGCGACCGAGTCGATGCGCATACATGACCGGCGCTGGCATCAGCTCTTTCGTTTCGTTGCAGGCGTAGCCAAACATCAGACCCTGATCGCCCGCGCCCTGCTCTTGTGTCTTTTTGCCTTCCGCCGCCGCGGCGTCCACGCCCTGCGCGATGTCGGGGCTCTGAGTCGTGAGCACGTTGGTGATGAAGACGGTGTCGGCATGGAAGACATCGTCGTCATTCACGTAGCCGATGCCGCGAATCGCCTCGCGGACGACTCGGTTATAATGCACGTCGGCCTTGGTGGTGATTTCCCCGCCGATCACGACCAGGTTGCTTTTCACAAACGTCTCGCAGGCCACGCGGCTGTGCGGGTCCTGCGCGAGGCAAGCGTCGAGGATGGCGTCGGAAATAGTGTCGGCGACTTTATCGGGATGGCCTTCACCGACGGATTCGGAGGAAAAAATGTAGGAACGAGACATAAGTGGATCTGGAGTGAGAGCGCTAGCAGTTCAGATATTGACGAATCGCGATAGCCTGATACATCTCGGCGAAGCGATCCATGACGTCAATCGTAAAATGCCTGCGCTCGCTGGCCGATCCCACCCGGCTGCGGCTGCTGTTGATTCTCACCGAATCCGAGCTCTCCGTCGCCGAACTGCAGGAAATCCTCGGGATGGGGCAATCACGCATTTCAGGACATCTGGCCCAGCTCAAGCAGGCGGGGCTCGTGCGGGACCGCCGCGCCGGGAAAAACATTTACTACGCGCTCAATCCGGGCCTCGAAGCGGAATGGCAGGAACAAATCCTGGAAGTGGCCCGCGCCGGAGCGGCGGAACTGAGCGAAGCACGGAGCGATCTGACGGGGCTCCGACTCGCGCTGGCCAAGCGGCAGGACAAGGCGCGGGAGTATTTCAATCAGCTCGCCGGAAAATTCGGACGCAGCTACTGCCCAGGCCGCACTTGGAAAGGGGTGGCGCATTTGCTCCTGCAGCTCGTGCCCGACATTGTGATCGCCGATCTGGGCGCGGGCGAAGGGACGCTCTCGCAACTGCTGGCGCGCAATGCCAGGCGAGTAATCGCCGTCGATAACTCCGAGAAAATGGTCGAGTTCGGTTCCGCTTTGGCGAAAGAGCATGGGTTTGCCAATCTCGACTACCGGCTGGGCGACATCCAAGATCCGCCGATCGATCCGGGCACGGTGGATCTCGCCATTTTCAGTCAGGCCCTGCACCACGCCGCCCAGCCCGCGCTGGCGCTGCAAGCCGCCCACCGCATCCTGCGCAAAGGCGGGCGCGTCATGATCCTCGACCTGCTCGGCCACAGCTTCGAGCAGGCGCGCGAGCTCTACGCGGACACCTGGCTGGGCTTTTCCGAGGTGGAACTGCACGAGATGCTGAGCGGGGCGGGCTTCCGGAAGATCGCCGCCGAGGTCGTCTCGAAGGAAACCGAGCCGCCCTATTTTCAGACCGTTCTGGCCTTCGGCACGAAGTAGCGGTCGGGTCAGAGACCCGGATCCACCGGCTCGCTCTCGAGGGCCAGGATGCCGAAGACGCACTCAGGGAGGCGGCGCAAGGGCTCGCGGGCAATGAACCGATCGAGCCCTTCGACGCCGAGGGCGAACTCGCGCGCGGCGAGCGAGAATGCAAGGAGCTGTCGATTGTTTCTTTCACGTTTATCAACGAGGCGCGGAAGGTGGCGTGACACGATGCGTGTTCGAGTCGTGACGAAGCCGGAGCGGGTGACCGTAAGGTCAAAGTCTTCGCGAGACGGGACGTTCCAGTCATCCCGCTCCGGGCGCCAAATCGTAAAGTAAGAGATGAAGAGAACGCCTGCCAGATCGGCGAGCATCCAGTTATGCACCGCCAATTGAACCTGAAAAGGTTGCCTTTTGAAGTGGAACATCTGGCATGAAAAATAATAACCAGCGCATGCAGCTAATCGCTCCGGGCTCCCAAGGAACTGCTCCGAGTTTCCAGAGAGATTCAGATTTGAGAGAGTCCCGAAGAATACCGGAGCGGCATCGTGCATGCACCCAGTTCCTCTCCGCAGAAACACCTCCGAGGAACGAGGAGGTTGAATCAGTTGTCACGTCTCCTGCGGCTCGCTGCGCTCGCGGCAGGAGCCGCGCCATCCCTGATCGCCGACGTCGGCATCAAGACCCGCGAGCTTGCTCCAGCAGCGAAGCCCGTCTATTTTCTGGGCATGAGTTCAGCCACTGCACGCCTTCTTGAGGAGTTCGACCGGCTTCCGACCGAGGAGCAACGCGAGTTCAGCGCCCTCATCGTTCATCGAGCCGCCCATTTTGATTATGGCGACATCACCGATGAGGAACTGACTGCTTCCGCTGCCACGATTTTCACCATGCTCGATGAGGAGGAGGATGCCCAAGCGCGGTGAAGTCTGGCTCGTGGACCTTGGTATGATTCAGAAGACTCGTCCCGCCGTGGTGCTGAACGTGCCGCCCGGACCGAACGATCGAGTGATCATCACCATCGTCTCTCACACCACATCGCTTCGTGATTCCCCTTTCGAGATTTCCGTTTCCGTTCCTTTTCTTCGCGAGGGCGCTTTCGCAGTGCAGAGCATTGCGACCATCCCATTCAAGCACGCACTTCGCCGACTCGGCAGCCTCACACCTGAGCAACTCGCCCTTATTGAACAGGGTCTGGAGCCAGTAAGCGCTCTGTTCCCTCCCAAGAAAGCTCTGCGGCGGCTTGGCTGATCCCGATGAAGGCGATCAGGCCTAGCAGAAGCCAAAACATAGGGGCATCTCCCGAACGCATCAGTGAATTGTGTGCTACGAAAGC
>JBGTNO010000008.1:0-2419 GCA_041743065.1 Chthoniobacterales bacterium | reverse complement strand
GCCGCCAGCCCATCCGCCAGTGCGACGGCCACACCGTCCGACGTTGCGGCCGCAGTCACGTCGGCTGCCACCGCGAACACTCTCGGAATGAAGTTCGTGAGGATTGGCGATGTCCTGTTCAGTATCTGGCCGACCCGGGTGGGGGATTACACCGCCTTTGCCGAAGCCACCGGCCGTTCTGAGGGCCGCTGGAAAGACCCCGGCTTCGAGCAGGGGCCGGAGCACCCCGTCGTTTACGTGACGTGGCTGGACGCGATCGCCTTTTGCCAGTGGCTGACCGAGAGAGAGCAGGCCAGCGGCGATCTCCCCGCCGATCAGACCTACCGTCTCCCGAGCGATCAGGAGTGGAGCCAGGCCGTCGGCTTGACGGGGGAAAAAGGCGCCACGCCCGAAGACCGCGACATGGGTGTCGCCAACGTGTTCCCGTGGGGCTTGAAATGGCCGCCGCCCAACGGGGCCGGCAATTACACGGGCGATGAAACCGGTTCCGATGTCGCCATCAAAGGATTTCGCGACGGTTACGTTTACACCTCTCCCGTCGGCAAGTTCACCATCTCCTCCACCGGACTCTACGATCTCGGCGGCAACGTCTGGGAATGGTGTATGGATTGGTGGAATGGTCAGCAAACCTCGAAAGTCCTGCGCGGCGCCTCCTGGTATAATGGCGCCCTCAAGCTCAGCCTCCTTTCTTCCTGTCGCGTGCGTGCCACCCCCGACAGCTCGACCGATAACTACGGTTTTCGGGTCGTCATCGCGCACATCCCCAAAGCGTCGCCCTCCGCGGGATCCTGAGGAATGCGAGTATTTCTCCTGCTGGCCGTTTTCCTCGGCCTGGTCTGCGCGCCAGGGCGGGCTGAGCAAATCCACGTCGCGATTCTAGAGTTCTCCGGCGACATCGATCCCGGGGTGCTCGATGACGGCCTGGAGGGTATTGACCTGACTCGGTGCCGCGTGGGTGAGCGCCTCGAGGCGGCGAAAAATGACGACGTCCGCAATGGCCGGGCCACCTTTCTCTATCGCGGTCCTTTGCTTAAAGGGGCGTCGATTTCCTCCGCCACCGCGGTCGAGACTGGCTCGACCGAGGTGACCTACACCGTGCAGGGCGGTCAGGCCCAGGTGGAAGTCGTTTTGACCGAGACTTCCTCGGCGATTTTGCGCAAGACGCGGCGGATTTCCCTCTCCGGCGTGGGCCAGGTGGGTTCGGTCCCGGGCGTGCTGGCGGTGCGGCAGTCCTCCGCCACCATTGTCAGCAGTGACCGCGCTCAGCGCACGAAAATGACCACCAAAGGCTCGACTCGTTTGCTCGTCGTCCAGCTCAGCCGCTAGGCGAGGAGAAAAGCCGATCCGCCTGGACCTTGAAGGTGTGAACGAAAGCGGGAGTCCGAATCCGAGTTGGGTGTGACCGATCCAAAACCGAAAGGTCCGATACGATAATCGCGCGAAGATCTGGACATTGATCCGTGAGAGCGGCCGGGCATCCTCAGGGGAAAAACAGGCGACAAGCCGCTGCAAAGAACCGTTGCGCCCGGCGGGGGTCGAACCCACAACCTTCGGCTTCGGAGGCCGACACTCTATCCAGTTGAGCTACGGGCGCGCAACGAGCAGGCAGTGTAGCCAGCGCGGCGCAAAAGACAACCCAACCGTGCGAAATTTACGGCGAGCCATTTTGGGTGCGGCTCAATTCACCGCGTCCGCCGAATTCTTGGGCAATGCCGGAACTCGCCGAAGTGGAGTATTTTCGCCGTCAATGGGAGGCCGGTCATGGTTCCCCGATTCGGCGGGTCCGGCTTCACGCCAAGAAGCGCATCTTCCGCGGCATTGAGGTCGAGCGGCTCATTACCGGGTTGACGGGCGCCAAAATCCTCGGCTCCGAAACGCGTGGCAAGCAGATGCTCTTTCGCTTTTCCAAGTCGCACTGGCTCGGAATCCATCTCGGCATGACCGGCGAACTGCGTTGCGAGCCCGCCGATTACCCGCCCGGCAAACACGATCACTTCATCCTCGTGCAGAGCCGTCGCGCGCTCGTTTTCGAGGACGCGCGCCTCTTTGGTCGGGTGCGCTTCGCCACGGGGCGCGAACGGCCCGACTGGTGGGCCGATCTGCCCCCGGCCATCACGTCGGAGGCCTTCACCCTCCCGCGTCTGCGCGGCCTTCTGGAACGCCGGGGCCGCGCTCCGCTCAAGGCCGTGCTGCTCATGCAGGAGTTTTTCCCGGGCATTGGCAACTGGATGGCCGACGAAGTCCTGTGGCAATCCGGCCTCCATCCTCGCCGCCCCGCCGGTCAGCTCAGCGCCAAAGAATCCGCCCGCCTGCGCGCGAAGCTGCGTTCCATTTGCCGCGAATCCCTCCGCACCATCGGCGTGGACTGGAGCGATCCGCCCGCAGGCTGGCTGATGCATGTCCGCTGGAAGAAAGGCGG
>JBGTNO010000007.1:0-3776 GCA_041743065.1 Chthoniobacterales bacterium | reverse complement strand
CGTGAGCGCGGAAGGCCGGCCCGCGGGCGTCTCGCTGGCCCGAAGTTCCGGCGTCCGGTCGCTGGACGAAGCGGCGCTCCAGGCGGTGCGCCGCTGGCGGTTCGATCCGGCGTTGGCCGGTGGAATGGCGGTCGAAAGTCGCGTCACCGTTCCCGTGCGCTTCGATCTGCGGCAGTGAAGGGAGTGGCCTCGAAGGGAGTGGCCTCGAAGGGAGTGGCCTCGAAGGGAGTGGCCTCGTTCCCAAGCTCAGCTTGGGAACGCCCTTGTCTCCGAAGCTCTGCTTCGTCACCGTCCACCCGCAGGGATCGCGGCCCGCCCGACAGTTTGCCGTTCTCCCCTTGAATCGATTTAGAGCCTGCGGCTTGAGTTTTGGTCACAAGCTGGAAGCATGGTCCCACGGGAGACCCGCCTGAGTTACGCGGGACTCGCAGCACCCCGCCGTGAGAGTCGCAGTTGACCTCGCCTCCCAGAGTTGAGAGTTGTGGGGCGTGACTTGGCCCGAACCACGCTAACTCTCAGGCGGATCTGTGTCTTCTCCTAATCTTGCTCCTTCTCTTAATCTTAATCGATTCGCAGCGGTATCAGCGGGGAAAGATTAAGAGTAAGAGCAGGATTGAGAGGGGAGCCTCCGCGCTTAAGCTCGTGTCGTTCTGACCTGCCCCGTTTCATCATGTCGATCCAGCCCACCATCCTCATCGTCGATGACGAGAAGCACACCCGCGAGGGTCTGCGCGCCTCGTTGGAAGACAGCTTCGACATTTATATCGCCAGCGACATCGGCGGCGCGCTCAGCGTGCTGGAAAACGAAACGGTCGATCTGATGGTGACGGATCTCCGGCTGGGCGGGGAAGATGGCATGGAACTCATCCGCCAAACGCTGGCCCGGCCGCATCCGCCGATCGCCATCATGATGACGGCTTACGGAAATGTGGATACGGCGGTCGAGGCGATGAAGAATGGCGCCTACGATTTTGTGACCAAGCCGATCAATATCGACAAGCTCGAGATCCTGATCAAACGGGCGCTGCGCAGCCGCTCGATGGAATCGGAAAACCGCGATTTGCGGCAGCAGGTGGACCGCCAATATGGCCTGGAAAACATCATCGGCGACGCCGGGGTGATGCAGGAGGTCTATGATACCATCCGCCAGGTCGCTCCCACGCGCGCGACGGTGCTGGTGCTGGGCGAGAGCGGGACGGGCAAGGAACTGGTCGCGCGCGCGTTGCATAATCTGAGCCATCGCGCCAAAAGCCGCTTTCTCACCGTGCACTGCGCGGCGCTGTCGCCGCAGCTCCTCGAGAGCGAGTTGTTCGGGCATGAACGGGGGGCTTTCACCGGAGCGATGGAGCGGCGGATCGGCCGGTTCGAGCAGGCGGATGGCGGCACGCTTTTTCTCGATGAAATTGGCGAAATCGACATGAATACCCAGGTGAAAATTCTGCGCGTGCTCGGGGAGGAACGCTCCTTCGAGCGGGTGGGGGGCAACCTGTCGATCAAGGCGGATGTAAGGCTGGTCGCGGCCACCAACCGCGATCTGGAGGAAATGGTGGAACTGGGCGAGTTCCGCGACGATCTTTTCTACCGGCTGAACGTCGTGCAGATCCAGCTGCCGCCGCTGCGCGAACGCAAGGAGGACATTCCGCTGATGGTGCACAAATTTCTCCGCCATTTCGCCGAGGAAAACGGCAAGCCGGTGCGCGAGCTCACTTCCGACGCCACCAATCTGCTGCTGGCCTATCACTGGCCGGGAAATGTCCGCGAACTTCGCACCGCCATCGAGCACGGCGTCGTCATGGCGAACGGGCCGAAGATCACGGTGCGCGAATTGCCCATGTCTCTCCGGCGGGAGGCGCGGCCGCCCGTCGCGGGGGGCAGAACGGTCGTCCCGGCGGGCGCGGACCGCTATAATTTGCACGACACCGAGCATCGCCTCATCATCCGGGCGCTCGACGAATGTCGGGGAAATAAGACGGAGGCCGCCCGAAAACTGGGCATCAGCCGCCGCACCCTCCACCGTAAGATCAAAGACATGAAAGAGCCGGAACGGGAGGGAGGTCCATCCGGCTGAATTTCCCTGGGAACGGGTAAACCGGGATGGCGAAGGTCCTCCCTCGCCAAAGGTGCGGGATCAGACGCCGTCGAAAAGCTCCGTCCACGAGCAACGCAGCGTCCGGGTGAGGCGGAGTAACAGTCCAAAACTGGGCGCAACTTCCGCCGCTTCCAGTTTCTGATAATGCCGGGTGGTGATATCCAGCCGCTCCGCGAGATGTTCCTGCGTCTGTCCGGCCATGCCGCGCAGCGCGCGGAGATCCCTGCAGGGCGCCGGCGCCGTGACCACGGGCGGCACCTCTGCCACGGTGCTCACCATCGACGAGGGGAACTTCTCCGGCACCGTCACCAGTCCCGGCCAATTGCACAAACTCAGCAGCAGAACGCTGACGCTCACTGGCACAAACATCTACGCGGACGGTGCCATCATCGATCGCGGCACCTTTGTAGTGGGCAGCGGGGGCAGCGTCTCTACGGGATTGGTCATCGTGGATGGCACCGAGCTCAACCCGGCCAAGATCGAAGTGAGCGGTGGCAGCCTCTCGATGAACTTTTCCCGCATCGGCGAAAACGGGATCGGGACTTTTGTTCAGAGCGGTGGCTCCGTGACCGACGCTGGCGCGCTCTATCTGGGCCTGAACACCTCATCCGTCGGCACCTACATCCTGAGTGGCGGCAGCCTCTTCACGCTCAGCACATCTCTCGGCGCCAATACGAGCCGCTTCACCCAGAGCGGCGGCACGCATACTACCAGCACGTTATCGATCAGTGATTTTTCCCCCACGGCTCAGGCCACCTACGACTTGGACGGCGGCGTGCTGGCCACCAATTTCGTCAGTCAGTTCACCGGGACCGGCACTTTCAACTTCAACGGCGGCACGCTCCAGGCCCGCGGGAATCGCGGCGATTTCTTCCGCGGTCTTTCCATCGCCAATGTGCGCGCGGGGGGCGCCATCATCAACACCGCCGGTTTCGACGTCGGTGTCGAGCAGGACTTGCTCCACTCCACGATTCCTGGCGATGCCGAGATCGACGGTGGCCTGACCAAGACCGGCGCGGGCACTTTGACCCTCGCTGGCGCGAACACCTTCACCGGCCCCGTGACCATCCTGGGCGGCACGCTCGCGGTCGCTGCCGAGTCCTCACTGGGCTCTACCCCGGTTGGCGACACTTTCACGCTCCTCGGCAGTGGCACCTTGCGCATCAACAATAGCATCACGATCACGCGCAACTACCAACTCGGCGTCTCCACGCTCTCGGTCGGCAACCTGCAGACGTTGGTCTTCGGCAATGGCATCTCGGTCGGCGGCGGCTTCCTCGGCGCAGGCGGCACGCATGCTTTTGCCGGCGGCTCGTCCCTGAATTCCACGACGACGCTCATCGGCAGCTCCCTGACGCAGAGTGGCGCCGCCGCGTTTCATAACGTCAGCCTGCGTGGCAGCCTTACGCAAGCCGCCGGGGCCACGCTCAACGCCACCGGCGGTCTGAACATCGCCAGCTCTGCGGCGCTGACGGCGGGCGGCATCGTGAATCTGGTAGACGGCGGTGAAAGCCATGGCCGGATCGCCATCAATGCCGGCACAACGGTCAACGTCCAAAGGAATGCACTCTACCTCGCGGGCGGCTCGCGCACCACGATTGCAAGCGGCGGAACGCTGGCCGCGGCACCCGGCACGAGCGTGGAGCTGAATGGCGGGTTGCTAGAGAATAACGGTACGCAGAGCGGC
>JBGTNO010000006.1:0-8897 GCA_041743065.1 Chthoniobacterales bacterium | reverse complement strand
CGGGCGGCGGCGCGGAACCGCTGTTGCTGCACGTGGCGGGCGGCGGTGACCCGGGCGCGGATGTCAGCGGAGGGCTCGGCGTCTATTTTGGAGGTGATCTCGGAGAAGGCGACGGCGGGGACTTCAACATGCAGGTCGATCCGGTCGAGGAGAGGTCCGGAGATGCGCTGCCGATATTTCTGGACCTGGCCGGGACTGCACCGGCATTCGCGTTTCGGATCGCCGTAGTAGCCGCAGGGGCAGGGATTCATGGCGGCGACGAGCATGAAGGCGGCGGGAAAGGTCATGGTACCGGCGGCGCGGGAGATGGTGACGCGCCCATCTTCGAGAGGCTGGCGCATGACTTCGAGGGTGGCCCGGCGGAACTCGGGCAGCTCGTCGAGGAAGAGGATGCCGTTATGCGCGACGCTGATCTCGCCGGGGGCGGGATTGGCGGAGCCGCCGAGCAGGCCGACATCGGAAATGGTGTGGTGGGGAGCGCGGAAAGGGCGCACCCCGACGAAGGCGTGGGCGGAATTGAGCAAGCCAGCGACGCTGTGAATCTTGGTCGTGTCGATGGCTTCATCGAGGGTGAGCGGCGGCATGATGGTGGGGATGCGCTTGGCGATCATGGACTTGCCGGAGCCGGGAGGGCCGATCATGAGGATATTATGCGCGCCGGCGACGGCGACTTCCACGGCGCGCTTCACTCCGTGCTGGCCGCGGACATCGGCGAAATCGATCTCGTGTTTCTGGATGTCGGCGAAGAGGCGGGCGGGATCTTCCACGGTGGGAGCGAGACTCGTTTTGCCGTGCAGAAACTCGAAGGTCTGCCGCAGATTGCGGACGCCGTAAACGTTGAGCCCGGTGACCATGGCGGCCTCGCGGGCGTTTTCCTCGGGAACAAAGAGGGAGGTGCGTCCGCGTCGGCGGGCTTCGAGCGCGATGGAGAGGACGCCTTTGACCGGACGGATCGCTCCGGTGAGAGCGAGTTCTCCCACGAAGCAGCATTGCTCCAAGGTGGGCAATTCTGTCTCATTGGCTGCGACAATCATGCCCAAAGCGATCGGCAGATCGAAGCTCGGGCCTTCTTTTTTCACGTCGGCGGGGGCTAAATTGATCGTAGTTCGCCCCCTTGGCCAAAAATATCCGCTGTTCCCCACGGCGGTCGTCACGCGGTCCTGGCTTTCCTTCACGGCGGTGTCCGGCAGGCCGACGATGACGATTTTAGGCAATCCCCCGCCAGCGTTTACCTCGATCTCCACCTCATACGCATCCACGCCGTGAACAGCGGCGGAATAGACTTTGGCCAGCATCCGGGAAGGCTTTCAGATCCGGACGAGGAAGGAAAGCCTCATGGAAATGGAACCACTGGGGCCACCTGTCACGTAAAATGCTCAGAGGATTGAACGCGACCGTTCGGGACCAGATCCACGCGAAATTGACTAACGCGCTTTTCTTTCCATTCGCATCCATTTAGTAGTGGCCCGCGTAAAACTTTTGAACGTCGAATACATTGTAAAGACAACCCGTCTTTATTTGCAGTAACCTCACCAACATTATGGCCGTAGATGACACAGATTCCGGAATCAAGATTTACCTCCGGGAAATCGGGCAGATTCCACTTTTAACCATCGCCGACGAGATCGAACTCGCGGCGAAGATCAAGGCGGGAGACATGGAGGCGCGAGCCCGCATGATCCGCTCAAACCTGCGGCTGGTGGTGAAAATCGCCCACGATTACGCCAACCTCGGTCTGCCGCTGCTGGACCTCATTTCCGAAGGCAACATCGGACTGATGAAGGCGGTGGAGCGTTTCGATCCCGCCAAGGGCGGAAAGTTGAGCACCTACGCCGCGTGGTGGATCAAGCAGTCGATCAAGCGCGCACTGGCCAATCAGAGCAAGACCATTCGCTTGCCGGTCCACCTGGTGGACAAAATTTCCAAAATGCGCCGCGTCTCGATGCAGATGAGCGAGGAGCTGGGCCGCGAACCGACCGACGATGAGCTGGCGGATGAAGTGGGCCTCTCGAGCTCGAAAGTGTCGCAGCTTAAAACGGTCTCGATCCGGCCGGCCTCGCTCGATGCGCCCATCAGCGACGACGATACCACGGAATTCGGGGAGATTGTCGGCGATCTGGATGCCTCCACTCCCTTCGAATTGCTGCGGGATAAAAACCTGCAGAATGAGCTCGGCGATCTGATCACCGTGCTCGATGACCGGGAGCGGAAGATCATTTTCGCGCGCTTCGGTCTGGATGGCGGCAAGCCGCGCACCCTGGAGGAGGTGGGCAAGAAGTTCGGCGTCACCCGCGAGCGAATCCGTCAGTTGCAGAATATCGCGCTGTCGAAACTGCGCCGCGCCCTGCAGAAAAAAGAGCGCCCGATCGAATCGCTCGGCCTTAACTGAGCGTGACCTCTTGGGAAGCCCCCGCCGGATCGCACCGGCGGGGTTTTCTTTTGCCCGGATCCGCCGGTGCGGCGATGTTCCGCCGATGTCAGCTAACCTGCTTTACGCCTGCCAACGGTGCACCAACTGCTGCCGCTGGCCGGGTCAGGTAAAAGTGAGCGAGCCCGAAATCAGGCGGATCGCCGGCTTTCTTTCGATCTCCGAGGAGGAGTTCATTCAGCGCTACACTCGGCTGCGCCCGGACCGCCGCGGACTGGCGCTGATCGACAAGGGCGACGGTGAATGTTTTTTTCTGGAGGGAAGGGACTGCCGCCTCCAGGCCGTGAAGCCTGTTCAGTGCCAGGGTTTTCCCAATCGATGGAACTTCCCGGGCTGGCGGGACGTTTGCGAGGCGATCCCGGTGCCGGTTCCCTAAGCGCCCACCCCTCTCGGTGGAGGCTGGTGGTTTACCGGCTCGTTTTCGGTTGAGGGAGCTGGCTGCAACCGCTTTACTCGGCGCCCCTTTCCCCGCCGTTTTATGAAACCGACTCTTCTCATTCTCGCTGCCGGCATGGGCAGCCGTTATGGAGGCCTCAAACAGGCCGATCCCGTGGGCCCCAACGGCGAGGTGATGCTCGACTATTCCATCTACGACGCCATCCGCGGCGGTTTCGGGAAAGTCGTGTTCGTGATCCGGCGCGATTTCGCCGCCGAGTTCGAGAGCGGGGTGGCCTCGCGCTTTGCCGATCGCATCCCGGTCGGCTTCGCCTATCAGTCGCTCGACGATTTGCCCGCCGGCTTCACCGTTCCCCAAGGCCGCACCAAGCCCTGGGGCACCGCGCAGGCGATCCTCTGCGCGCGGCGCGAAGTCACCGAGAACTTCTGCGCCATCAATGCCGACGATTTCTACGGCCGGGAAGCTTTCGCGCTGATGGCCGATCAGCTCGCCGACACCGACCCGCTGTCGCAACCGGCGCGCTATGCCATGGCGGGTTATCAGCTCAAACAGACGCTTTCCGAAAATGGCAGCGTCGCCCGAGGCATCTGTCGCGTGGACCGCGGCGGCCATCTCGAATCCGTCGAGGAGATGACGAAGATCGTCCGAAGCGCGAGCGGCGCCGAGAATCGTGAGGACGAAGCGCCCGCCGTCCCCCTGACCGGCGACGAGCTGGTCTCGATGAACTTCTGGGGGTTCACCCCGCAGATTTTCGGACACCTCGATATGCAGTTCCGGGCGTTTTTGCGGGACAAAGGGTCCGAGCAAAAAACGGAATGCTACATCCCCAGCTGCGTCGATGCCCTGATCCGGAGCGGGCAAGCCACGGTGAGAGTGATCGAGACGAAAAGTAAGTGGTTCGGCGTGACCTATCGCGAAGACAAGCCGGTCGTGCGGCAATCCATCGAGCGCCTGATCGCCACCGGCAAGTATCCCAAGAAGATCTAGGGCTTAAGAACCCGCCATCGCTCCAGTCGCGAGCAGTATAATCCCGAGCACCATCCCGATCGCGGCCACGATCGCCATTTGCACGCCACTGATGGCGCACGCTTTGCCTAGGCTGAGCCGGTTGCCCAGCGGATCGCGCAGGACCACGTAGTAAACCGCCGCCTGGATCAAAAACCCGATCGCCAGAATTAGGCAGATCGAGCCCACATCCGGCACCCTCTGCGCCTGGCCGGAAGCAATTTGCAGCCCCTCGCCCACCAGCAGCGAGAGCAGATAGCTCGCCGCCGCCGCCATCAGCGCCATGCGAAACGCCGGAGTAAAACCCGCCGCCAGCCGCGTCGCCAGGCGGATGAGATAAGCTCCCACCAGAATCCCGAGAATCGCCGCGACCAGGCCAAAGGCTGGACTCACTGGCAGACCTCCCATGAAGCGCAGACGTCCGCCAGTCTCACGCTGACACCGGTTCCAGATCGGCCGGCGGCTCCATCGTTCCCTTGAACGATTTCTCCTCGGACGGCAGACCGAAATTATCAGCGTAAAGCGCTTCCACCCGCGCCATTTCCTCCTCCGTCAACGGAGCCGTCTCCGGCGCACGGGCGAATTCCACCAACTGTTCCTCGTTGTAGATATTCGGCAGCGTCGAGGCCACCCGGTCGTCCCCTAGCAGCCATTGCAGCGCCGCCTGCCCCAGCGTTCGTTCGCCATTTTCCAGGAAGCGAAGCTGGTCCACCTTTTTGATCCCCTCCAGCAGCCAGCTGCGCGGACGGTGCCGCCGGTGATCGTGTTCCGCGAACACCGTGTCCTCGGTGTAGTGCCCCTCCAGCATGCCCGACGAATGCGTCACGCGGATCAGGAACATGGTGTCCTTCCCCGCCTCTTCCGCCGCCGCCTGCATGGCTTTCCCCGGATGCTGCTCCAGCATATTGTAAATGTGCTGCACGCTGCTGATGTCGCGCCGTCGAATCGCTCCCACCCCTTCGTAAAGCCAGCCGATGGCCGGTCCCAGCGCGATGCCGTATTCCCGGATCTTCCCGGCCCGTTTCAACTGCTCCATCGTCTCCCAGAGAGGGTCTTCGCTCACCTGCGGCAGGCGGATGTTGTGCAGTTGCAGCAGATCGATCCGATCGGTCTTCAGCCGCTTCAGCGCCGCCTCGGTCGCGGCCACGATCGCTTCCGGCTCGAAATTCTGCGGGATTTCCCGCTGCCCGCGCCGTTCGTCCCCGTGATTAATGAAATCGTAGCCCACCTTCGTCGCGATCACGATCTCGTCCCGATGATTCGGAAACGCTTTCGCCACCAGCTCCTCGCTGCGCCCGTTGCCGTAGGTATCCGCCGCGTCGAAAAGCGTCATCCCCAGATCCAGCGCCTGGCGCATCAGCGCCACCGCTTCCTCGTCGGAGAATTTCCCCCACCAGCCCGTCGAGACCGTCCAAAGGCCGAAGCCGACTTCGCTGACCTGCAGCTCTGTGTTGCGATAGACCCGATACTTCATAGGACGGCCAACTTCGCGTGCGCTCTCCCTTTTGTAAATCCCGAAGCCGATCCGCGCGGACCCCAGCGCCGCCTTCCGGTCCTCAATCGCCCGCGCCCGCTTCCTCCGCGGCACCGTCCCCGGACTCGACGGCGGGCCCCTCTTTTTGCTTGAAGAGTTCGCGCAGCAGTTTGCCGATCATGGGGGCGGCGTTCGAGCCGCCGTGCACATCGTTATCATTGGGCGCGCCCTCGTAGAGCGCCGCGTAGGCATAGCGCGGCGCCTCCGCCGGCGCAAACCCCGCAAACCACGCGGCCGTGCGCTCGCGGCTCTTCGGTCCCCATTGCGCCGTGCCCGTCTTGCCCGCCACCCTCACCTCATCCACCCCCGCCTGATGCGCGGTGCCCGATCCGGCCGAAACGACATCGACCATCGCTTTCTTCAAGTTCTCCAGAATAGCCGGATCGAGATCGATCTTGTCTTTGGCGCGGACCTCGTAGGCGTTCACGATCCGCTCGTCGATGCTCTGCACCTGCTGAACCAGGCGCGTCTGGAAAAACGTGCCCCCATTTCCGATCGTGGCCATCGCCTGCGCCATCTGGAGCGGCGAAATCAAGAGGTCGCCCTGCCCGATCGACATGTTGGCCACGTCGCCATCCATCAGCGGCCGGCCGTAAGTCGCCCGCATGTAATCGCTGGTGGGAATCCGCCCCTGCACCTCCGACGCCAGCGGGATGCCCGTCTTGTCGCCGAAACCCAGCCGCGTCGCCCAGTCGATGATCGGCTGCGAACCGATCTTGATGCCGACCTGATAGAACCAAGTATTGCACGACTGCGTCAGCGCCTGACGGAAGTTCAGCATGCCCGCGTCCTTTTTCTTCCAGTTGCGAAAAGTGAGGCGGCCCAGCGAGAACGAAGTCGGGCAGCTAAATTCATCGTCGATCCCGATCTGCCGGGACTCCAGCGCCGCCAGGCCCACCGCCACCTTGAAGACCGAGCCCGGCGGATACGCCGACCGGTAGGCGCGCGGCAGGAGTGGAATGTCGGGATCGTCCCGCAGCCGCTGGAAGTCTTCCGAGCTGATGCCCGGGATGAACTGGTTGGGATTGAAAACCGGGCACGACGCCATGGCCAGGATGTCGCCGTTGTGGGGATTGATGACCACGATGGCTCCCCGCTTGGCGCTTTTCGCCAGGATCTCCTCGCACTTTCGCTGGATACCCTCGTCCAGCGTCGTCACCACATTGTAGCCCGGCTGCGGCGGAATCGTGACCCGTTCCGAGGCAATCTTACCCTTCGCGTCGATGGTGATGTTATATTGACCCGGCTCGCCCGTCAGTTGCGTGTCGAAGGTTTTCTCCAATCCCTCGCGGCCTTCCGCCCCGGCAAAAATGGGATCGTTGTTCGTGATCGCGCCCGAGGGAGTGCTGCCCGCGCGACCGGCGTAGCCGATGATGTGGCCCGCCAGTTCCGCATTGGGATAAAAGCGGAGATAAACCGCGTTTAGCACGACACCCGGAATTGGATTTTGCTTCAGTTGCTCAAGCTCCGATGGGAGGAGATCGCGGCCGATATCATAGGGAAGAACGCCGCGGTTCTTGTAGTGCTTGAGCACATCGGCTCGATCGATCCGAAATTGCCGATTGAGCCGCTGACTGATCAGCTGCAGTTGCCGGTCCACATACGACATGAGCTGGGTGTCGGAGTAATTCAGCGGAGTGGGAAACTTCAGCGCCAGATTAAAGCTCACCCGGTTCTGCGCCAGCGGGCTGCCGTGCCGATCGACGATCTGCCCGCGCGGCGGCGGAATCGTCAGCACGTAAGTGCGCGCCGCCTTCTGCGTCTCCCAGGTCGGCGTAAGGGAGGGTTTATCGCCCGTCGCTGCGGGTTCGACCGCCGCCAGCCGGGGATTCGACTGAGCCCGGACCGGGGTCAGCAAAACACTGCCAACGAGGAGAACGAGACCAAAACGCATGGAAGCGCTAATTTCAGGCGAATCGCGCGCTTCCACAAGTCCTAACCGCCTTCCTCATCGCGACCCGCCGCGGCGCGCGCCGAGATTGACAACGCCGACCGCTCTCGCGCCTCATTCCCGCATGCCGAAACCCGATCCCACTCCGACCTCCGCGGCGGCGACTTCGGATGAATTCGAGATCGAGCGGCGGCGGAAGCGGGCACGCGAGGAGAAACTCTCGATCGCCAATCTCGATCCCGGACATCCCGTTTTCTCCAACTTCGAGGTCCATTCCGCCAGCGGGCGGACCTATCGCGTCGAGATCCGTGACGCGCGGCGGCGGCGAGTGCACTGCACCTGTCTCGACTTCCGGGCCAATGGCCTCGGCACCTGCAAACACGTCGAGGCGGTCTTGATCGACTTGAAGAAGCATCACGCCACAGCCTGGCGCGAGGCCACCGAGCAGGGCTCGCCGCGCATCGAGATCGTCCCGGAAGTCGAGGCGGGCGCGCTTTTTCTCGAGCAGGGTGGCGAAAGGCTGACACCCGAGCTGCGGCGGCGTTTCGACGCGGATGGTTATCTGCTGGAGGAGGAAAACGAAGAACGGATTTTGCGCGATCTCGCCGGCCACCACCAGGTCCGAATCTCGCAGGAGGTCGAGCCCTGGCGGCAGGCGCGCGGGCGGGCGGTGGAGCGGCTGACGCTCCGGCGCGAGTACGAGCACAAAGTGCAGTCCGGCGAATGGCCGCCCCAGGAAACGCTGGTCCCGTTATTTCCCTACCAGCGGGAAGGCATGCTCCATCTCGCCTTCACCGAGCGGGCGCTGCTGGCCGATCAGATGGGACTAGGCAAGACGATCCAGGCCATCGCCGCCTGCGCGTTACTTTACCGGTTGCGGAAAGCGCGGCGCGTGCTCGTCGTCGTGCCCGCTTCGCTGAAGGGAGAATGGGAGGACCAGATTGTGAAGTTCACCGCCCTGCCCTACCTCATCGTCAAAGGTCCGCGCGAAACCCGCGCGGAAACCTACGAGGAGCCCGGCTTTTTTTATATAGCGAACTATGAGCAAGTGGTGCGCGATCTCGAGATCATCAACGCGGCGTTAAAGCCGGATATGGTGATCCTCGATGAAGCCCAGCGCATCCGGAACTGGCACACCCGCACCGCGCAAATGATCAAGCGGCTGGAAAGCCGCTATGCTTTCGTGCTGACCGGCACGCCCATCGAGAGCCGCCTCGACGACCTGCATTCGCTGATGGATTTTTTGGACCCCGCCATTCTGGGCCCGCTCTTCCGGTTGAACCGCGAGTATTATCAGTTCGATGCCCAGGGGCGGCCGGTCGGCTATCGCAATCTGGATAAACTGCGCGAGCGGGTCGCGCCCTACCTGCTCCGCCGCCGCCGCGCCGACGTGGAAATGGAGTTGCCGGACCGCGTGGACCGCACTCACCTCGTTCCGCTCGCGGTTTCACAGCGCGGGAACTATGGCGCCCTGGCCAGCCGGGCGGCGCGACTAGCCGAGGTGTCCGCCCGCCGTCCGCTCCGCCGGACCGAGCAGCAGCGGCTGCTGCGCGCGCTGCGGACCATGCGGATTCTTTGTGACACCGCCTATATTCTAAACGAGAAAGAGCGCGGCTGCCCCAAGCTGGCCGAGCTGGCCAAG
>JBGTNO010000005.1:0-3528 GCA_041743065.1 Chthoniobacterales bacterium | reverse complement strand
TTCGTTCATTTGCCCGAGGATCTCGGTTCGACGCTGTGAAGTTTTCGAAGTCACAGCGAAAGTATATATAAACCTATACACTTTCGCATCAAAAAAACTCTGGAAATCTGTTCACGCAACTTTCTCGTCATGCACCCCTGGCTCTATCCCATCTACCTCGCCACGCAGTGGCTGCTGCCCGGCTCGCTCCTTCGCGGCGTCTCCCTCGTGCAGCACACCGGCATGCTGGTGAGTGTGATCCCCGTCGCCTACATCGTCCGGAAAGTCTTCCCAGGCTGGCGCTGGTGGATCGTGCCCGCCAGCTTCCTCGTCGCCCTCCACCCCCATTTTCTCTACTATTCCGATCAGGTTCTGGCCGAGGCGTTCTTCCTCATGGCCACGATCTGGACGATGGCCGGCTGGGTCGCCTGGACCACCGATGCGCACCCGGTCACCCGGCTCCGCTTCGTCCGGTTTCTCTATTTTCTGATTCCGCTGGCCTGCGTGATTCTACTCAAGCCATCCGGGCGGATGTTCTGGCCGGGCGTGGTGGCGGCCTTGCTGCTGGCGGGCCAGTGGCGGGCGCTGCGCTGGCCGCATTATACCGCGCTGGCGCTGCTCCTGATCGTCACACCCACCGTTGGCAAGTCTTCCCAGGGCACGCGGCTTCTTTACACCTCCACCTTCCCGATGACGCAGCTCGACACGGATCTGCACCGCGAGCTGAAAGCCGAAATCGCGCCCATGGTGAAAGAAGCGCGCCGGGATTTGCGCCGGTTCTACCGCAACGACAGCGACGTTAAAGATTTCCTCGAAAAACCCGAGCGTTACCGGCCCGACCTGAAATTATGGGTCGATCTCGATCAGTCTGAGGACGAAAAGCGGCAGGAAAAAGTTTACTGGGAACTGGCGATGGAGGGCCTGCTGCACCAGCCGCATCTCATCCCGGTGATGATTTTCGACAAGATCGTCTCGTCCCATGTGAAAGGCATCAAGCTGGATCGCTTTCTGGGCATCTATCAGGCCGAGCGCATGGCGCAGAAATATTACTACCCCGGCCTCTCGAAGGAACGGCCGGAACTGTTGCGTAAATTATTTGGCCTGCCCGAAGGGCCGCTCCCGGAAATGGCCTGGTTCCAGAGCGAAGTCGCGCCCCACCCCTCCGGCTCCCTGCGGACCTGGTTTATGAATTTCTGCGCCGGATTCGAGGAACGCCTCCAGATGGTCCACCGCACGGAAGAGCCCAAGACACGCGCCATCCAGGACAGCATCACTGTGGTGGGCGTGCTCACGCTGATCGGTCTGCTGGCCTCGTTCCTCCCGGCGTATCTGAAAACACTCGGCGCGATCTCGCTGATGAGCCTCAGCTATCTCTGCGGCGTCTTTGCCGTCGGCAGCACCAACCCGCGCTTCCTCGTGCCGATCGAGCCTTGGACGCTGCTCCTTTTGCTGTTCCCCGGCGCCGTCGTCTTTGGCTGGATCCGGCGGCGGAAAAGCGCGGGAACCGCATGAGCCTGCCCGACGCCCGCTCCCGGATACCTCTGGCCGGGCACCTGACGATCGTTTCCCTGCTGGGAATCCTCGCCGGAATTTTGTTGTTACAGGCGCCCTCGCTGGGTGACGACCTCGGCTACTGGCGGTTGGCGGTCGGTTTTCACGGACCGTACGGCGAGGCGTGAAATGTGGGCTTTCACGCTCTGCGCTGGCCGATCTGGGGAGTGTGCTGGCTGCTCCAGTTTCTGGTCAACGGCCCGGCCAGCTACTACGGCGTGCCCCTTCTCTATCTCGCCTTCAGCTTGGCCCGCGAGATTTTCGGCTCAACCGCCGCGGGCCGGATCGCGGCTCTCCTGCTTATTTTTCATCCGATTCTCGATCCGTCCGTGACCCGGCCCATGCCGGACCTGCCGGAAGGCGTCTGGAGCACGGCCGCCTTCTAGGCCTGGCTGAAAATGGTGCGCGCGGAACGGACCGGGCCGCGCTGGCTCTTCTGCGCGTTGTGTGGCGTGACCATCGGCGTGGTCTATGCCAACCGTATTACCGGCGTCTTCGTCATCCCCAGCCTGATCGTCGGCACGCTCCTTTTCTACCGGCAACGGCTGGTCTGGCTCGTGCTGGCGGGAGGATTCGCGCTGGCCTTCGTCGCGCTCGAAGGGCTGCTTTACTATTGCCCTACCTTTTCCCCGAACCGGGCGCGGAGTTTTTCGCCTTGGCCATCCCGCAGGATGCGAAGTCGGTGGACATCCGCATCCAGCTTCAAAAGAGCAAACACTGGATCGCGCTGGAGCAGCTCCGGCTCTGGCGGGGCGCGCCGACGGATACGCGCTGGATGTCCAGTCACCGTCATTCCGACGGGCTCGCACCCGACGATGAGGGCAGCTAGTTCGCGGCGGCGACGGCGGCGCGGGCTTTCTTAATCCGGGTCAGCTCGCCGAGATACTGCGGCAGGAAAGGCGCGCCGCCGATCGCGGGCAGCAGGTAACGCGCGGTGCAGAGGATACCCAGCGCTGCGGCCGTCGGAGCGGCGAAATACGGCGCGTAAAAGATGACGAGCGCGGCGTCGCGCGTGCCCACTCCGGCAAAGGTGAGCGGCAACAAACCGGCCAGGATCGCCAGCGGCGACAGCGCCAGGTTGGCCAGGAACGGGGCGGAAGCGCGCAGCGCGAGGATGAACATCCAGATCTGGAGCAGGTGCAGGAACCAGATGAAAAGCGAGGACGCGGCCACCCGGAACAGCTTGCCTTTATCCGCCCAGAAGTAGCCGTGCATTTCGTTCCAGGACTCGGCCAGTCCGCCGACTTTGCGGCCGATCCTGCCCGGCGCGAAGCGCCCCGCCATCCCGAAAAACCATGCCGCAAATCCCCGCGAGCCGATCAGCAGCGTCCCGAAACCCAAGGCCCCGCCGACGACCAGCGCCGCCAGCCAGAAAAAGAGCGATTCGCTGGAGAGGCCGAGGTTATTCAGCCACTCCGGCGGATGAAAACCGGTCAGCGCGCGGGCTCCCGTCCATTTCACCCAGACCAGCCCGAAAACGCACCACCAGAGCAGCGAAAGCATGTCGCAGCTCTTCTCGAAGACGACCAGCGCCAGCGCGAGCGAGCCGGTCAGGTGCCCGCGTTTCTGCATGAAGAACGCCTTCGCGAGGTCGCCCATTTTCGAGGGCAGGACCAGGTTCAACACACTGGCGGCGAGGATCAGCTTGTTCGCCTCGCCGATGCCCAGCATCTCGCGCCGGGGCATGAGCTGCCGCAGCCGCCAGGCCGTGAAAAAGGTCAGCGGGAGGACCATGGCCAGACTGGCAATCATCCAGAGCGGATGGCAGTTCCGGAAGACCGGACCCATCGCCGCGAAGTCGATCTTCCAATAAATGACCGCAAGAATGGTCAGGCTGACCACGATGGAAATGATGCGTTTCATAGAAAGCCGGGTAGCGCGGGCGCCTCGCCCGCCGTCTTCGGCGCCCCGCCGAAGACCTTTGCGGGGGTGCGGATTTGCGGCTGGTGCCGTCGGGACGGAGATGTTCCCGGCGGGGCGCCGGAAACAGCGGGCGAG
>JBGTNO010000004.1:0-2794 GCA_041743065.1 Chthoniobacterales bacterium | reverse complement strand
CTGCTCGCCCGTCTCCGTCGGCACCGTCACTGTGGTTCCGACCGGCTGGCCCAGCAGCGCCTGCCCGATCTGCGTCTTATACGAGAGAATGTTCTCCTCCGGCTTGCCGTCCCAGGCGCCGAGCAGGGTGTAGGTCGTGTCTTCGCCGCGGGCATCGCGCACCGTCACCACCGTCCCGATGGAGACCTGCGTCGTGTCGGGATTGGCAAAATCTGTCCCGCGCGAGCGCGCCAGATCCTGCTCCATCTCGACCTTCTGGCGGCTGAGCACGCGCTGCATTTCCTTGGCTGCCTTGAACTCGAAATTCTCGCGCAAATCGCCGTATTCGCGGGCGATGCTGATCTCCTTCACGTTCTCGGGGATCTTCCTTTTGATCAGCTCTTCGTAGGCCTGCTTGCGCACTTCCAGGCTGTCCCAAGAAACAATGAGCGCGTCTTCGCGCAGGGCCGGCTCGGCATTTCCCTCGAGCATCGAAGTCAGCTCGGGATGGGTCTTGACGATGCGTGCGAGGAGCGAGCGTTTGTTTAACTCCTCGAACACCGGCGTCATCATAAAGCGGCGCATGGAATCGCGCGCCACGCCGGGTGTCGCGCTGCGCAAAAGATCGGGCACTAGCTCGCGGTCGTCCATCAGCAGATCGTGCAGCTTCATTTTTTTCGATTCCGCCATCTGATCGCGCTCGAGCGAGATGAGGATGGTGGAAAAAACCGCCGGCCCGATCAGCTCGCTGAACTCGCCTTTGCGCTCTTTGCACAACCAGTAAAGGACTTCACTGGTGATGGAATGATCGCGGATTGAGCGGTCGAGCTCGCGCCGCAGTTCGTCGGACTTGCCGGCGTCCTGAAGCAGCCGCGCCACTTCGGCGACCACGCGCGGATTCCCCGCCTGCATCATCTGCTGGCAGGCTTTCCGCACCCAGTCGTCGCCGAAGGCCTCGGGAAACGCCGCAAAGACGCGTTTCTGTTTCGAGACGGCCAGCTCGGCAAAAATCTCGCGCAGGCGCTTCTCTTCGTCGCGCACCATCTGCACCATAGTCGGCTCCCCGGCGCTTATTCCGGCGCCCTTGGCGATCTCGTCGCGCGCGGCCAGGATTTCCAGGGCTTCGACGGTCTTCAGCTTCTGATTCTTGCGGGCCTCGGCGCTGGCGCGGTCGATCACCGGCTGCAGGCTCGCCGGGTCGCCGGTGAATTCGGCGGCCTCCTTGGCAACGGCATCGAGTGCGGCGATGAGCGGCTTGAGCTGGCGCGCATTTTTCACCGTATCGACCAGCTCGTCCGTGCGGGAGAGGGCGTTTTCGCGCAGCGTGACGGGCTCGGTCCGCTTGGCCGGGATGGCGAAATGCCCGTCCTTTTTGAGCTGCTTCTTGGCCGCGTCCCACCATTTGCGGGCGGCGGCGAGCGGGAAAACTTCGGGCGTGAGCGCCTCGGCGATCTGCGCGGGCAGGGCGGACCCGCCATAGCTGGCCAGGATGCAACGCACGAGCGTCGTCGGATTTTCAGCGGCTTCTTTTTTGACCACCGCCAGCTCCGTGGCTTTCCGCGCCAGGATGTGTCCGGCCGGGACAGGCTCGAGCGATTCGGCGGCATACTGGAGCTGCATCGCGTGGTCGCGCTTGCTCAGGAAATGGATTACGACCTGATTGAGCAGGTGGTTGACCGAGTCGATCTGGCCGAAGCCCCAGCTTTTGTGCAGGCAGAAAGTGCCGGGCGCGAGCTGTTCGAGTTTGGCGGCGTGGGCGGGCGTGATTTTGCCGGCATCGACGGCTTTCTGCAATTCGTCATCCATATAAGAACCGTCGAAAATAGAAGAGCTTCCGGGTGGGCGCGATGAAAAAAGCGCACCGGCAATTCGAGCGGCAGATTCGAGATTGCCCGACGAACTATCCGGCGGGATATTTACGCCGGTGTCTTACTCCGTTCATTGTCCGCCTGATCTTACTTCCCGCCCGTTCCGCATGACGGTTTCCCGCTTCATGCTGATGGAGGCGGACACGCTGTTTGCGGCCTTCACTTCCGGCCTCGGCCGCTGGTTCGCGTCGCCCGGTTCCCTGCTGCTGCGGGCCGAGGTGAACGCCCCTTTCTTTTTCGAGACGGCGCACCGCTTCGAGGGTGAGACGGCACCGGTGCGGCAGGCGCACTACGGGCGGTTTCTCGCGCTGGAGCCGGGCCGCCTGATTCGCATGACGTGGGTGACCGGGCCTGAAGGCACGCGCGGCGCGGAGACCGTGCTGACGGTCACCTTGGCTTCGCTGGGCGAGACCACTGCGCTGGAGTTGACGCAGGAGGGTTTCGCCGATCAGGAATCCGCCGAGCAGCACGAGAAGGCGTGGCCGTTCGTGCTGGTCCAGCTGGAGAGTGCCGGGCTCAGGGCGGAGACAGAAGACTCCGCCGAGTGAACTCCGCGCGTCACTCCAGATAGGTGTCGGTGCGGTTCTTCCAGCCGGTCAGCCAGCGGGCTTCGTTGCGGGCCGGCGGGGAATTTCTCACGCGGCGGGTGAGCACGGCCTTGGCGGAGTGGGCGAAAGCGCGGACGGCGTCCTGTCCGCCGGGGCGTCCTTCCATATTTTGCAGCACCTGGAGCAGGCCCCAGCCTTCGCCCTGGTAACGTTCGCCGGGCGCGGTGCCTTCGCCCTTGAAATTGACGTAGTCGATCAGCGCGTAGATGCCGCCCGGCGTCGAGGCGACGGCATAGAACCGGTCGCGGATGAGCTCGCGTTCCCCGCGCGGCGCGGCGGCCTGCATTTTCGGCAGAGCCGCCTCCAGCCGCTGGACGATGAAGCTCAGCTGCGCCGCCA
>JBGTNO010000003.1:0-1923 GCA_041743065.1 Chthoniobacterales bacterium | reverse complement strand
TCGCCGCGGGTTGCGGGATGGCCGACTGCGCGAGCGGAGCGGCGAGCGTTTTCTCCTCAATGGCGACCAAGCGGCTCCGGGCCGTAAGGGTCGCCTCGGAGGCATGAGGCTGCGGCCAGTCCGGCATCCACGCGATGGGCGCATCGGGCAAGCCGGGAATGAGGAACCGCAGGAGGACGAGGAGCCACAGCCAATGCGCCGCCCCCGCCCCGAGCCAGCGGCGAACGGGAGCGCGCAGCAGGAGGACCAATCCCACCGCGAGGGAACCGCTCACGGTGGCGCCGATCAGGGAGGAAAGGTCGGGCATGGCGGCTAGGGCTGGTTCGGTCCGGTGCGGGCGGTGACGAAGACGTAGATCTGCGCGGCATCCGCGGGACTCGCGTCGATCTCGTTTTGCGCAGTCGCTTTGTCCGCGGCTAGCACGCCGAGGAGGGCCGTCTCGCCCGACCGCAGCATGATGCTGGTCTGGACTTTCCGGTTGGCGAATACGGGCTGCCAAATTCCGCCATCGCGCAGCGGAGCCGCGAGCAGGCTGGCGATGGCGTCTTTTCCGGGAGGTTTGCCGTCCTTGACGACGGTGTAATCGATGAAACCGAGGAACTCCGTGATCTGCGGAACGATATTCAGATCGATGGCGCTTTCCGGTCCGACGACCGGTTCCACTTCCAGGGTCACGCCGATGTTCCGGGTGGCGAATTCCGTGGGGATCCATTGACCGGGCTCGCTTTTCGACTCGAGGTGCCTCGAGGGAAAGCGGAATTCCCGCACGCTTTCAGCCAGAGCCCGCTGTCCGCTTTTCGTGATGAGGCTGGGCTCCGCCACGATGCGGGCCTGATGTTCGATGAGGAAGCTCCGCACCCGCTTCCATTCACCTGGATCAAGGATGGCGCTCAACCCGGCTTTCCGTGAAATGGGGCCGAGCGCTTCCTCGACCAGCGCGGCGGGTGCGGCGATGAAGACGCTCTCCACCTCGACCATCGGCCACTTCTCCCGGTCCGCCGCGATGGCGAGGGAGGCGGAGGCGAACACGGCGAACGCGAACAGGCCGGTCGAGGATCGGACGTAAGAGGGGAGACGGTTTGTTTTCATGGGTGGGCGCGGGGTGGTCGATTGCGTTTGGGCAGAGCTTTGGCGGCGGCTTGGCTCTTGCGGTCGAGGATTTCCTGGAGCCCGGCGATTTCCGCTTCCGTGAGATGGGCCGATTCACAGAAATGCGCCAGCATGGGCGCGGCCGCTCCGGCGAGAACGCGCCGGAAGAATGAGGTGGATTCGTCCTGCACGCACTTCTTCCGGTCGAGCAGCGGCGAATAGAGGTTGGTCCTGCCCTGACGCTCGATCCCCACGACGCCCTTCGCGGCGAGGCGGGTGAGAAACGTGTTCACCGTCTTCTGCTTCCAGTTGACTTCCGCGGGGAGGTGGCCGGCGATCTGAGCGGCGGTGGTATCCGGGTGATCCCACACCGCATGGGCGACGATCCATTCGGAGGCGGAGAGACGGGGCGGGGTCTTCATGCGGGAAGTCTTACAAAAGTAGGCGGCATGTGACTACGGATGTAGGAGACAGTCCAGCTTTATTTTTCGCGAGCCGTCTCGCGCGGACTTCTCGATTCAAACAGGACTCGCTGTTAACGAAGAGCGGCTGAGCTTCCGCGGCGAGTGTCCGCCGGGTGATTTTTCCGGAGAGAAATTTCCACCCGCGCGGTTCAGTCGCCGGCGCCGGCCTCTTCTTCCGGGCGGTCTTCGGAGGCCACCGCGGGGGCTTCTTTTGCTTTGAAGAGTTCCCGCAGGAGCTTGCCGATCATGGGTGCGGCGTTAGTGCCGCCGTGGACATCGTTATCATTCGGCGCGCCTTCGTAGAGTGCGGCGTAGGCGTAGCGCGGCGCTTCGGCGGGGGCGAAGCCGGCGAACCAGGCGGCGGTTCGCT
>JBGTNO010000002.1:0-17136 GCA_041743065.1 Chthoniobacterales bacterium | reverse complement strand
ATGACCGCCGCCGTCGATGCGCTCCGCGCAACGGACGGCCAAGAAACGCTCGCGGCGATGCTCTCGCCGAGTGGCGATGCGCCGATCCTGCTCCCGGCATATCTGGACTGCTGGGTGCAGACGAACCCCGCGCCCGCCGCCGATCCCGACATCGCGCTCTTCCTCCACGGCCCGCAGCGCGACATGGCCGAGGTGCAGGTCTGCTGGCGCGCCGATCTCCGGGACGTTGCGGACGAGAAAGCGTGGATCGAAACGCTCGCCCTGTGTCCGCCGACCACGCTCGAGTGTCTGCCCGTGCCACTGCACCTCATGCGCCTATGGCTGCAGAATGGCGGCAAACTCCCCGGGACCGACACTTCCGGCGATGCTGCACAGGACATCCCGCAGCTGGAAAAAAATCGGCTCGCGCCGAGTCAGCCGCCGCGAACGCTGATCTGGCGCGGCACCAAAACGCGCCGCGCTGCCGCCGACGAAGCGTCGCGATTCATCGAGAAGTCTGGCGACATCCGCCCCGGCGACACCTTAATCCTCCGCACCCAGGACGGCGGCTGGCAAAGCCTCGGCCATGTGCCGCACGCGCCTGCCGATCCCCTCTCGCCTGCGGCGGCCAGCGTCGATTGCGCCGAGCGCGGACAGGCGCGCATGCATCGGCGCGCCTTTGTGCGACTGCATCGGGCGGTATGGTCGGCGGGCGAAAAGAACACGCCGACCTGGCAGTTGTCCGAATGGGCGGACAATGCCGATCTTGAATGGAGAGCAGCCGAAGTGAGCGAGATGCTGACAGCGGCCGCTGCGGAGATTGGGGATGCCGACAGTGATCCTTTCTCGCTGGCTGGACGGCTCCGGCATTTGGCCAGGTGGACACTCCGCCGCCGCGGACACTCGGGATTGGAAGTCGAATACTACCCCGGTGACGGAGGGCTCGTCCTTTCCGTGCGCGAACTGCTCCCCACCACCGCCGGCGCTTCGGCTGATGGTTCCTCCGAAGAGGACGCGGAGGCGCTCCTCGAAGCCGATCAGCCGCAGGAACTCTGCGACCACACGACGGATGTCCTCGCCCAGCTCGGAAGCACCCTCGCCCTGTTGCCACTCGCGGCGTGGCGGGAAGCGCTGATCGCTGCGGCTGCGGTGCATGATTGGGGAAAAGTCGATCCGCGTTTCCAAGCAATGCTGCGCGGCACCACTCCTTTCGCCGCGATGGCGAGCACGACCTTCCTCGCGAAATCCGGCTCCATCACCTCCTCCGCTGCGGCCCGTCGAGCGGCGCGCGACCGTGCCGAGTTGCCGGAAGGCTTTCGCCACGAGATGCTTTCCGTCCAGATGGCGGAAAACACCGTGGGCGCCACCGCGCTTCCCGCTGCTCCCTTGCTCCACGCTTTGGCGCTGCATCTCATCGCCACGCACCACGGCTACGCCCGCCCCTTCGCTCCGCTGGTGGACGACGAGACACCGCTCGAAGTCAGCCTGCCGATGAACGGCACAACCATCACCGTAACCGAAGCCGAGCGCCTCGCGCATCCCGCTCACGCCCTGGCCTCCGGCCTCGCTGAACGCTTTTGGCAAATGAACCGCCGCTACGGCTGGTGGGGCATTGCCTACCTCGAAGCAGTCCTCCGTCTCGCCGATCAGACGGCCAGTGCGAATCCATCCAAGTCATCATGAACACCATTCGATTGGACGGGCTACGAGGAGAGACACTTCTGGGTTTCCTGGCATCGCTCGGCACCTTGCGCGTTCTGGCAAAAACGATTCCAGAGGCAAAGCTCGCGTGGTCAGATTCTGGTGGCGGTTGGGTCGCTGAATTGCATGTGCCCGAGGGAACGCTTCGAGACGCGGATCATGTGGCGGAAGTGGTATTTGCCGCTCTCGACGAGCAGAAGGCGAATCATCCAGTCATCCAGTGGGAGCGATTCCTTGCGAAAGACTTCAACGATGAGTCCGAGTTTTTTAAAGCGTCGGCAATGGCTGTGCTTTCGGCAGAGTCAGGCGGCCGAGAGGATTTCACCCCCGTTTTCTCATCCCAGATTCCCGTAAAACAAGGCGACGCACTAGAACACTTTGACCACCCTTTTCGAGCAGCCCGGAAGGACTATTACCTCGGGAATTTGGAAAGCGTGCTCGCGAATACTCAGCTCTCCCATGTGCGCCGAACCATTGCGCGCCCGTGGGACTATCGGGACGCGATGGCCAATCAATCGCTGCGACTCGACCACGGAGATGATCGTCGCCACGCCTATCAATGGCACGCCCCCACAGAAGATCCGGCCCGGCAAAAAGTCGGATGCATGCTTGGTGCAAACAGGCTGGCGCTTGAAGCGTTCCCGCTATTCCCGTGCGTCCCAAGTAGGGATGGCGGCACGGCTGTAGGGTTCATCTGCCGATCGAAAACCAACACTTGGGTCAGTTGGCCAATCTGGACGGCACCGTGTTCTATGGCCGTGGTCGCGAGCTTGCTGAATCTCGCGATCGTCCATGAACCGGAGCCTTCCGGAAATTCGCTCCGGAAGCTCGGCATCGCAGCCGTCCTCCGAAGTCGTCGCCTCCCTGTGGAAAAAAATAAGGTGTTTCTCCCGCCAGTCTCGGTCGCCGCGTAACGCGCTGAGCCGACCCACCTGCGACCCGTCCACCGACGCAATGGATGCAATTCGCCCTCGGCAGCCGCATTCCCATTTACGAACGCTCCACCGTCCCGCTGACGCAGCGTTTCCGCGGGCGCGTGCTGCGGTCTTTCATTTTCGCAGCGACGGCAGGTTAGGCCGGTGAACTCAGGAATGCGCCGCGCAACTCTCCGGCAAAAACCCCGACGGTCAGCCGTTTTCCGGCCACGCGCATCCGGTCTATTTTTCCAAGCCGCAAGAAGGGCCGATCTTCCTGGGCCATTCCTGTCACTTTGGACTCGGATTGTTTGTTCCTGTTTCATGAAAACACACCCGGCTTTTGCTCCGCCCGAATACATCCGAATCGATGCCCTGCCCGAGGCGCAGCGAGATCAATTCGCCGAATGGCTGTGGGCCAGACTTGTCCGGTTGTTCCATCGGAATTGGACGCTACCGGGAAGCCGGCCGCTTGCGCTTACCGTTGGGATTATGAGCACTGGCTTGTCTCGGTCCGGCGAGGCAAGGTTGCTGCTCCGCTTAATTAACCCGCCATGAGCTACGGCACACGCAAATCCAAAGTCGAAGGTGGCAGTGGCGGGAAACGGGGGCACTCGAATAGGAATCATCGGGTGACGACGGAGGAGATCAAGGTGGCAAGCCGGAAGGCGCGCCGGGCGGAGGCGCGGAAGCTGGAAGGGCGGGAAGACGGCAGATGAGGCGGGAGAAATACGGGCGCGGGGGAAAGGGGCAGGGAGGAGGAAAAACGGGCTGTCGCTGGAGGCTTGCGCCGCGAGAAGCCACCCCGCATTTTCCCGAAGAAGCCATGCTGCCGCCGGATCTGATCATTCTCGCCTACAGCCAGGGGATCTTTCCCATGGCGATGGAGGATGGGGAGATCGGCTGGTTTTCCCCGGACCCGCGCGGGGTGCTGCCGATCGAGGATTTCCATGTGCCGAGGGGTTTGCGGCGGACGCTGCGGCGGAGGAGTTTCGAGGTGCGGTGCGACTCGGCGTTTCGCGAGGTGATGCTGGCCTGCGCGGCGCGGAAGGAGACGTGGATCGACGAGCGGATCGTGGCGGGATTCTGCGAACTGCACGCGCGGGGATACGCGCACTCGGTGGAGGCGTGGCAGCACGGCGAGCTGGTGGGGGGCTGCTACGGGGTGGCGCTGGGGGCGGCGTTTTTCGGGGAATCGATGTTTCACCGGGTGACGGATGCGTCGAAAGTGGCGCTGCACGGGCTGATCGGGCGGCTGCGGGCGGGGGGCTTCGATTTGCTCGATGTGCAGTGGATCACGCCGCACCTGGCGCAGTTTGGCGCGCATTACCTCGAACGGGAGAAGTATTTGGAGCGATTGCGGGCAAGTTTGAAACGAGAGGCGATCTTCCCGGCGGAGTGGAACGTATCTTGTTGATCTAATCCCGGATGCCTCTCGTCGAACCGTCTTCTTATCGCCCGCCCTGGTACATGGGAAACGGGCACGTGCAGACGATCTGGCCGGTGCTCTATCGCCCGCGGCCGACCGTGAAATATCGGCGGCAACGGATCGAGACGCCGGACGGCGATTTCCTGGATCTGGACTGGTCGGAAGTGGGCGCGGACCGGCTGGCCGTGATCTGTCACGGGCTGGAGGGATCGAGCCAGGGCATTCACGAGATCAGCATGGTGTCGGCGTTGAACGCGGCGGGGTGGGACGCGGTGGTGCTGAACTTCCGGGGCTGCAGCGGAGAGATGAACCGGACGCTGCGTTTCTATCACAGCGGCGAAACGGAGGATCTGCGGCAGGTGGTGGAGCTGGCGGCGCGGAGCTACGCCGAAATCGGATTGTCCGGCTTCAGCCTCGGCGGCAATGTCCTGCTGATGTATCTGGGCCGGGAACCGGACCGGGTCCCGGCGGCGGTGACGGGCGCGGCGGTCTTTTCGGTGCCCTGCGATCTCGGGGCCAGCGCGCGGCACCTCGAGCACCCGGCCAACACGATTTATCTGCGGCGTTTTCTCCGAAATCTGACGGCCAAGGTGATGGCGAAGGCAAAATTAATGCCGGATCTGCTGGACGTGCGCGGCATCCGGGCGCTACGGAATTTCCGGCAGTTCGACGATCGTTACACGGCCCCGATTCACGGTTTTCCGGACGCGGAAACTTACTGGCAGGAGTGCAGTTCCGCGCGCTTTGTGGATCGGATTCAGGTGCCGACGCTGCTGGTGAGCGCGTTGGACGATCCGTTTCTGCCGGATTCGTGTTATCCCTACGAAAAAGCGCGGGAGAGCCAGCACTTCCACCTGGAGACACCGCGGTTTGGCGGTCATAACGGTTTCATGGTCCGAGGTCCGGGCAACCGGAACTGGGCGGAGGGTCGCGCGGTGGAATTCCTCGAAGACGGGCCGGGGCTCTACCTGGAGGAGACGGCGGAGTTTGTGGTCAACGGCTAGAGGTCGGTCACCACCCTCGCTCGCGCCGGCTACCTTTCGCTCCTGGCCCCCCCCACCCAACCTTGCACTGGCGTTTAAGCATTTTTTCTGGGAGTATTTCTGATTCGGCTCGTGGTGAAATGGCAGACACAGGAGACTTAAAATCTCCTGGAGGAAACTCCGTGCGGGTTCGAGTCCCGCCGAGCCGAAATTCTTTCGCGAGGTGAAAGCTTGGCTCCGCTTCCGTTTGATGGAATCCGCTATTGGACTTTTCAGGCCCTGTCTCTGGATGTAACAATCTTGCGGTGGCGCACCATAAGTGAGTCGCTGCCTCGCGGGCGGACGCTTGGCGCGCGCGTCGCCAGAGAAGCCGCCGACGGCATGGCCTAAACCAGTCACCTCCCTTCCACCTTCGATCACTAGTGACACCCGGACTTGTCTCCATCACCTTCCGACAGCTGAATCCCCGCGAGATTGTGGACCTTGTCGTCGAAGGTGGCCTGCGGTCAATCGAGTGGGGGGGCGATGTGCATGTCCCTCCCGGGGACGTGCCGGCCGCCCGCGAGGTCGGCGCCATCACCCGCGATGCCGGGCTCGAAGTGGCCGCCTACGGTTCGTATTTCCGCGTCATCGAGCGGAATGGCGAAGTGCCGGATTTTGAGCCTGTGCTCGCCGCCGCCGTGACCTTGGGAGCGCCGACGATCCGGGTTTGGGCGGGTCAGCTAGGCTCCGGTGAGGTGGATGAGAAAGGACTGCACGCTCTAGCCGAACGCCTCCGCGCGATCTGCCGCCAGGCGGATGCCGAAGGTATCCGTATCGCTCTGGAGTACCACGGCGGCACCTACACCGACAGCGCCTCTTCCACCCTTCGCCTGCTGGCCGCCGCGGACCACGCCAATCTCGACACGCTGTGGCAGCCGGCAAACGGCCTGCCCCCGGAGGCATGCGCCGCTGACTTACAGGTCTGCCTGCCCCAGGTCAGTAACGTGCATGCCTTCCATTGGATTTCGTTTGCCGAGCGTTTTGCCCTGGCCGACGGAGCGTCCCACTGGAGCCGTTACCTCCAACTTCTTGGAACCTCTCCGCGCCAACGGCACATCCTGATCGAGTTCGTCAAATCTGATACTCCGGCTCAATTTCTCGCCGATGCCTCCACTCTCCGAACGTGGCTGGATGAGTGGCAAACGGGCGGCGCCTGAGTGGGATAGAGTCCTTCGCTGGGTAGTCGAGGGAGGACGTGGCGGTCACTCGGGCCGGGTGCGATCCAAACTGGCGTTTAGAGGAGACCTAAAAATGGGCAACTTTCCGCTCTTCACTTTACCAGCCGAAGGGCAGACTTTCCGGATGCCGAAATCCTATCGGGTCTATTTTGCGGGCGAGCTTTTCAGCGCCAAGCATCTCTGTGGCAATGCCGCGCTGGCCGAGCGGCTCTATGAGCGATCCGCAGGCAAATACGTCAGCGTGATTCCGCAAAATCTGGAGCAGCGCGACGCCGCGGCCCAGCAGATCCGCGATCAGGATATCCGCACGCTGCTAGCCTGCGATGTCGGCCTTTTTCACTACGACGGGCCGGAACTTGATTCGGGGACGGTGGTCGAGTTCATGTTCGCCAAGTTTGCCGACATCCCGTCGATACTGCTGCGAACGGATTTCCGGCGCGGCGGAGATCAGGGGTCGGAACCATGGAACCTGATGTCGAGTTTTTACCCGAGGACGGAGTCGGTGTTGCTGGATGCGATGTCGATTTACCAGGAGGCCTACGAGCCCTATCGCGAAATGGAGGAAGCCGTGCTGCTGGCGGAGGGGGTGAGTACGCGGGTGGCGGCGGAGATGCACGAGGCGATCCTCGATCGGGTGCTGCCCGCCCTGGATCGAGTGGTGGAGATGAAGCCGCTGTTGCGGGGCGGCGAGAGGGTCGCGGTGGATAGCTGGCTGGATCGCATGCCGGGCTTCCTGCTTGCCGCGGAACGGTCGGAGGGATAGGTTCAAAAATGATGAATCGTCAGATTGAAAAGACGGTGCGGCGCGGTTCCCTGGCGGAGTTCCGCCAGCGCCGAACTGACTGGTCGGACAGAAGTTATGCGGAACGATTGTCCGCGATGGCGGTCATTTGCCGAACGACTGAAAATGATCGAAAAGCTGAACCAGGATTTCCTCGATTTTATAAAATTACTCGAGGAGCGGGAAGTTAAGTATCTAGTGGTCGGGGGGTATGCGGTGGGGCTGCATGGCTTCCCGCGCTATACTGGGGACATCGACTTTTTCGTGGCCATTAGCCCGGAAAATGCGAGGCGGATAAAGCAGGCTTTCGATGATCTCGCTTCAGGCAAAGAAGCGCTCGGGCGGGATCATGGGCTGGGGTTGGCAGATGCGGTCCACGCAGTGCTGCCAGCTTTCTTCGCCGGTCAGAATCTCGATTTCCACCCGCAGGAAATAGATCGGCACTTTCACTTTCGCCAGCCGCGGGAAGCGGACGGAGTCTTTTTCCGTGGTGACGATGGCGGCGACGTCGCGGCGTTCGCAGCGGTCGATGAAGGCCTGGATTTCCTTCTCGGTGAAGCGGTGATGATCGGCGAAATGGCGGCGCACGTCGAGGATGGGTCCCAATTCACTGAGCGCCTGCTCGAAGCTGTCCGGGCGGGCGATGGCGCTGAGGGCGCCGATGTAGCGATCCTTCAGCCAGTCGAGCGGGAGGCGTTCGCCGGTGTGGATGTTTTCGAGATACTGCGGGCGGTGGGCGCACTCGATGATCTCGGCGGTGCGGTTGTGCCGGCGGATGCGCTTGACCAGCTCGGGGTCGCCTGCGGGCAGGCTTTTGGTCACGAAAATGTAGCTGGCTCGTTTCAAGTTGCGGGGAGGCTCGCGCAGGGTGCCGCGGGGAAGGAGGTATTCGTTTCCAAAGGGGGACTGCCGGTCGATCAGCACGACATCGAGCCGGTGGCGGAGCTTGAGGTACTGGAGGCCGTCGTCGAGCAGCAGGGTGTCGCAGCCCATTTTCTCGATGGCGTAAAGGCCGGCTTTGACGCGGTTTTTATCCACCAGCACGATCACGTCCTTGAGGTTGGCGGCGAGCATGTAAGGCTCGTCGCCGGCGAGGCGGGAGTTGAGCAGGAGCGAGCGGCCGTCGGACACGACGCGCGGTGTGTAGTCGCCGCTGTTCCGGAAGAGGAGGGCCAGGCGGCGGAAGAAGGGCGGCTTCCGGCTCTTGTAGCCGCGGCTGAGGATGGCGACGCGCCGTCCGCCGGATTGCAGGGCGCGGGCGAATTTTTCCACCACGGGCGTCTTGCCGGTGCCGCCGACGGTCAGGTTGCCGATGCTGATGACGAGGCAGCCGAGCGTGCGCTCGCGGAAGAGGCGCTTCCGGTAGAGAAAGAGCCGGGCCTGCACGATGCCGCGGTAGAGAAAAGAGAGGGCGTGGAGCAGCCAGCGGAGCAGCGCGGCGCGCTTGCCATAGCGCCTCTCGAGGATGACATCGATCGCGAACTGTTCCAGCTGATCGAGCCAATGACGCATGAGATTCGAGAAAGGCGGAGACCGGTCAGTCCTCGATGAGCGTGCCCTGGTTGTCGGCGCTGGTGAGGACGACGCGGGTGCCGGCGTGGCCGGTGGCGGCGAGCATGGCGGAGCCCACTTTTTCCGCGTCGCGAAGGGTGACGCAGCAAATGGTGGAGCCGGAGCCGCTCAGGAAACCGCCGAGCGCGCCGGCGTTCACACCGGCCTTGATGACATCGTCCAGCACGGGAAGGAGCTGGCGTCGGTAGGGCTGGTGAAAATAATCCTCGAAGGCGTTTTCCAGCGTGGCGTATTCGCGGGTGGCGAAGGCGGCGACGATCCGGCAGGCACCGGCGGAACTGGCGACGGCTTCATGCAGCGGGAGTTGCTCGGGCAGGACCCGGCGGGCCTCGCGGGTTACAATTTCGAAGGGCGGAATAACCAGCACGAACTGGAGTTCCTCGTCCACGGGGAAGGAAAAATGGCGAACACCATCGGCGACGGTAAAGCCGCCGTATTCGCCGGGAGCGGCGTTATCCGGATGGCCTTCGAGTTGGCTGCAAAGCGTGAAGATGCGATCGCGGTGCAGCGGTGAATGGCTCAGAACGTTGAGGCCATGCAGCACGCCCAGGCGCAGAGTGACGCTGCTACCGAGTCCGCGAGCGGGGGGGACGTCGCCCTCGATCCGCCAGTCGAAGGGAAAGGGCTCCAGTTCCGCCGTCTCAAAAAACGCCGCCGCCGCTTCCGCGGCCATCGGGTGATCGCTGGCGGGTTGGCCCGGGCGGACCGTGACCCGGTTGTAGAGACGCAGCGCCACGCCCAGGCAATCATAGCCGGGGCCAAGATTGGCGCTGGTGGCGGGCACGCGCACAGTGATTTCGTCCATCGCCAAAACATAGACGCCGCGATCAGGAAACGAAGAATTTTGTCCGGGGAGCATACGCGTCCCGCGGGTCGGCTTTGGCGTCTCGCCAAAGCCATGGGGCGGATACCATCCGCCCGACTGCCCGGCGAGCCGCCGGCCAGAACACGCGGGCCGCGTGTGCTCCCCAAAGAAGACGCCACGTTCGGGCTTTGCGGGCGGACTCTCTTCGCGCACACTCCCGCCATGTCTCGTGTCGATGGCCGTTTTCCGGATCAACTCCGCTCCATTTCCTTCGAACCGGGCTATGCGCCCTACGCCACGGGCTCTGTGTTGGTCAGCTTCGGCGAGACCCGCGTGCTCTGCACGGCCATGGTGGAAAACAAAGTGCCGCTCTGGATGAAACAACAGAATGTGCCCGGCGGATGGCTAACGGCCGAATATGCTATGCTGCCTTCATCCACGCTCACGCGGAAACAGCGCGACTCGACCCGCGGGAAGATCGATGGGCGCAGCACCGAGATCCAGCGGCTGATCGGGCGCGCGCTGCGGGCCGGTATCGATCTGAAACGAATGGGGCAGCGGACCATGTGGGTCGATTGCGACGTGCTCCAGGCGGATGGCGGAACCCGCACGGCGGCCATTACCGGAGCTGCCGTGGCGGTCGCGCTGGCCGGGCAGCGCATGGTGGAAGAAGGGATGGTGGATGCTTCGCCCGCGCACTCGCTGGTGGCGGCGGTGAGCGTGGGAGTCGTGCATGGCGAGCTGGTCCTCGATTTGAATTACCGCGAGGATAAGGACGCCGCGGTGGACATGAATGTGGTGATGACGGACACGCTGGATTTTGTGGAAATGCAGGGTGCCGGAGAGGAAGCGACTTTCTCCCGGAGCGAACTCGAGTCCTTGCTTGATCTGGCGAAGTCAGGTATCGAGCAACTCGTCCGGCGGCAAAAAGCTGTCCTGGAAGCTATTTAAATCATTATGAAAAAGGCGCTCATCACTGGAATTACAGGGCAGGACGGTTCGTATCTGGCGGATCTTCTGTTGGCCAAAGACTACGAGGTGCACGGCATTATTCGCCGCGCCAGCACGTTCAACACCTCGCGCATCGACCATTTATATCGAGACCCGCACTTGAAGGACGTGCGGATGTTTCTGCACTACGGTGATCTGGCCGACTCGCTGAACCTCACTCGCTTGATCGACCGCATCGGGCCGGATGAAATCTATCATCTCGGTGCGCAGAGCCATGTCCGGGTCAGCTTTGATATTCCCGAATACACCGCCGACGTTACCGGCACCGCGGCCATCCGCATTCTTGAAGCCATTCGCGAGACGAAAGTGCCGACCCGTTTTTACCAGGCCAGCTCGAGCGAGATGTTCGGCAAAGTGCAGGCCGTGCCGCAGATCGAGACCACACCGTTCTGGCCGCGCAGTCCCTATGGCGCTGCCAAGGTTTTTGCCTATTGGGCCACCGTGAACTATCGCGAGAGCTACGGCATGCACGCGAGCAACGGCATCCTGTTTAATCATGAGAGCCCCCGCCGCGGTGAGACTTTCGTGACCCGCAAGATCACGCGCGCCGTCGCCGCGATCAAGAAGGGCCTGCAAAAGGAAATTTACCTCGGCAATCTCGACGCCAAGCGCGACTGGGGTTATGC
This sequence comes from Chthoniobacterales bacterium, assembly GCA_041743065.1. Taxonomy (GTDB): domain Bacteria; phylum Verrucomicrobiota; class Verrucomicrobiia; order Chthoniobacterales; family Chthoniobacteraceae; genus JBBSOD01. The sequence goes on along the minus strand of JBGTNO010000002.1, from coordinate 6,115 downwards.
AAAAGAGTATGTGGAAGGGATGTGGCGGATGCTGCAGCAGGATGAGCCGGACGATTACATCCTCGCGACCAACGAGACCCACACTGTCCGTGAGTTCTGTGAAGTCGCTTTTGCCCATGTTGGCCTCGACTGGCAGGAATTTGTGAAATTCGATCCGCAGTATGAGCGTCCGGCCGAGGTGGAACTCCTGATCGGTGATCCGGCCAAGGCGAAGGAGCAGCTCGGCTGGGAACCGAAGGTGAAGTTTGCCGAGCTGGTCAGGATCATGGTCGATGCCGACCTGGCGATGCTGGACGGGGCGCCGATCGGAGATTTCTAGTTTGCGTGAGCGGGCGCAGCGGTTCGGGTCCCGCTGCGCCTGGCGCTTAACTCTTAAGGAGCAGCGCGGGTGTCCGGGAGGTGTTCGGTGTGGTGATGGTTCGCGGCCCAAGTCTGGGCGGCTGCCGGATCGGAGATGGTCCAGTGCCTTAAAACGCCTTTGACCAATTGCGCGTAGCCATCCGAGTCGGGAATCGTGAGAGCCCAGGAGGCGGCGACCTCCGGCTTTTTCTGCATTATTTCCCACGCAAAACCGTAGACGGCGTATCGCCGATCTTTCCCTGGCGGCAATGTATTGAGCCACGACTGGGCACGGTCTGAGTCAGTGACCGCATACGACCCGCCGATGCCTTGGAAGGCCCGCGCTTTCGTCTCGCTCTCCGGCAGACTGTTGGCCCAGGCAATGGCGGTCTCGGGGGAGTACTCCGCCACGCCGCGGGCGCTGCTGTCTGCCGTGATTTCCCGAAAGCGGGTGTCCTCGATTTGCTCGATGTAGGGGAGTAGTTGATCGAGAGCCCTGGGTTCACTGCACAGCTCGTGAATCGCTCCGTGGATGAAATGGTCGGCGAGCGTGTAGTCCTTGATTTCGTTGAGGACACGGACCACATCGGGCAGTGATTTCCGGGCCAGGCTCCAGCCGAGAGCGGCTCCAAAAGCGGTTCCGACTTGGGGATCGTCCTGCTCAAAAAACCATTTTTCGGCGGCGGCCGGATCGTTCTGCGCGATCACCGTGAAGATGCGGGAAGCGGCATGGGCCCAGGTGTCGCGCGGTCCGATCAGGTCCAAGGCTTGAATCGCCGCTTCCGAATCGCGGTCGGCCATCCACTGGGCCGGCATGTGAATGGTGTCGCCGCCGTGCCGGAGATCGAGTTTTGCGAGCTCGGTGAAGGCTCCCATCGCGTCCTGCCGGGTCCAGACCCAGACTGCCTCCACCTCAAGGCGCGTCCGATATTTGGAGGGACGCATCGCCTGCGCGAAGTCATGCAGGCTGAGGAAATCGCGCCCCGCCCAGACCTGCGCGACTTTTTTCACGAGAGCTTCGGAGGGCTGTCCGTCATCGAGATCGAGGCAGATCTGCATTGCGCCCGCCGGATCGGTTTTTACCAGCTCGCGAAGCACCGCCGCCAAGAGCTGATCGCGGCCTTCGTCCGGCGACAGGGTGCTCAGCTCCTGGGTGAATGACCGCAAACCCGCTTCCTGAAGCGCGGCGGCAATGTCTCGCGCCATCGCTACTCGTTGGTCCGAGTCACGGATGGCGGCGAGTGTAGCAAGTGCGTCGTGGGCGGTGAGTTCATGGGGACGCAGCGATGGGGGCTTCGCATTTTTCCAGTCCTGAAGGCCTCGATAATCCTCGTTTCGCGACTCCGTGCGCACGGTGGTCGATGGCGTAGCTTGAACGGCGACCGGAGCTTCGGGCTCGACCTTTTGCCGACAGCCCCCCGTTGCCACCGCTATGATCAGCGCGGCTGTGAGAGAGCCTTGCCACCGGGGGATGCCATTTATCATCGGATCAGTCAGGATTATTTTGGAGCGACGGGTGTCTTCCAAATGAGGCGGACGGCGTCAAGGCGTAGTCCAGCGTCGGAAAGATGGCGCTCCAGCTCGGATTGCTGGGTGCGAAGCGCAGTGATCTCTTCTTCGCGGACGCTGGCGTTGGTCTCGCGAAGTTTTTCGAGGCGCTGAGTCTCACGGGTCAGAAGTGTGTTCATCGTTCTGACGGCCTGCGAGCGCAGGTTGTCGGCGCGGGCGTCGGCGGCGGCCCGGCTTTGCTCGATCATGGCAGGTAAGATTTTGCGCTTGATGCGGCCATTATCGAGGAGCTGATGAACGTTGCCTGCTCGCAGGGTTTCCGGATCGATCTCCAGCGTGTCCGCCACATTCTCTCCGGTCGTATTGATCAAAACCCGCACGGGCACAGGCGGCAGAAAGCGGTCGGCGTGCAGCGCAGCGGGCGCGATCGTTTCGAGCACATAGATGGCCTCAAGCAGAATCGCCTGCTCCCCCGGCGCTTCCCAGACGGCATAGGCGCTGTTGCCTTGCTCGGTGCTCAGCAAAAGATCGATGCCGCCGGTCACAATCGGATGATCCCAGCTCAAAAACGAAATGTCTTCGCGCGAGAGCGCCTTGCGTCGATCGGCGGTAAACGTGAGTCCGGCCTCGGGCAGCTCCGGGAAGACGGCGGTGGTGAGGTTAGCCGGAAGCGCCAGAAACGTCCGAGGACTCAGCTCCTCCACATGCACGCCGAACTGATCAAAAATCCGCGTGAGAAACTGCTCCACCTCGGTCTCGCGATCGACCGCGGCCACCGCTTTCACGATCTTTTGCGCCTCGTCTTTCCCGCACGAGGTCATTTGCAGCAAACGGTCCTGGCCTTCCTCCAATTGACGCCGAATCTCAGCGTGAAATTTCCGCGTCATTGCGATGAGTTGGTCGAGTTTTTTGGCCGAGAAATCTTTCGTCAATGCCACCAGTTCCTCGCCAAAACGCGCCGCCACCTGCGCGCCGCCTTCCATCGGGCGGGCAAACGCGTCGAGCCCCTCATGATACCACCGCGCCAGAATCTCCTTCGCGCCACCGCGTTCGTACGGCACGTGAATGCGAATCGTCTCCGTCTGCCCGATGCGGTCGAGTCGGCCGATGCGTTGCTCCAGCAGCTCGGGATTGCGTGGCAGATCGAAGAGCACGAGATGATGCGCGAACTGGAAATTGCGCCCCTCGCTCCCAATTTCCGAGCAGAGCAAAAGGCGCGCGCCCTCCTCTTCGGCGAAGTAGGCGGCGTTGCGGTCGCGCTGCAGGAGCGAGAGCGCCTCGTGGAAAACGGCCAGCCGCAGATTGATCCGATCGCGCAGGCCTTCCTCGAGACGCACCACCATCTCGCGGGAATGGCAGATCAGCAGGATTTTAGCGTCGCCCAGTTCGCGGATCAATTCGACCAGCCAGTCGAGCCGCGCGGAAAGGTCGTCCGTTCCCGCCGCGAGCGGGGCCAGATGTAGCTCGCGCTTCGGGAATCCGCTCATGCCGGCGCGGGTGTTCCGGAACATGACGCGGCCGACGCCGTGGCGGTCGAGCAGATCGGCCACCGCTTCCGCGGAATCGGCCGGCAGATCGCCCAGCGACTTTTTCTCGGCCGCGGTCAGCTCTTTTCCATCCAGCAGTTTTCCCGCGAGAGCCGCTGTCTGCTGGTAGGCCGCACGCTCTTTCAGAAAATCCTCGTAGCGCGCGTAGCGGTCGGGATCGAGCAGCCGTAATCGCGCGAAATGGCTTTCCACGCCGAGCTGTTCGGGCGTGGCGGTGAGCAGGATGAGCCCGGTCGTCTGGCCCGCGACGGCCTCGACCGCGGTGTATTCCGGGCTCGCGAGTTGCGGCGTCCACTCGAGGTGATGCGCCTCGTCCACGATGACCAAATCCCAGCCCGCCTCGGTCGCCTGCTGACCGCGTTTCTCGCTCGAGGAGAGCAGGCTCACCGGGCAAAGAATGAGCTGATCATCCAGGAAAGGATTACCCTCCCCGATGGCGGCGCAGCGTTCCTCGTCGAAAATGGCGAAGCGCAGGTTGAAGCGGCGCATCAGCTCGATGAACCACTGATGCACCAGCGGTTCCGGGACCAGAATGAGAATGCGCTGCGCCCGCCCGCTGCGATAGAGCCGATGGGCGATGAGACAGGCTTCGATCGTCTTGCCGAGGCCCACTTCATCAGCCAGCAGCACGCGCGGGAGAATGCGTCCCGCCACTTCGTGCGCGACGAAGAGCTGGTGATCGATCAGCTCGATCCGGCCGCCGACCAGTCCGCGCACCGGTGATTGGCGGATGCGATACCGCCGACGGAGCGCTTCATGGCGCAGATCGAACGCGCGATTCTCATCCACCTGGCCAATGAGGAGCCGCTCCTCCGGCTTGCTAAAGCTGAGGGTGTCGGAGAGTTCGGTTTCCGGTACGGTGCGGTCGCCGCATTGATAAATAAGCAGGCCCTCCCGAGAAGTCGTGACCGCGTCAACGGGGAGAGAATCGCCTTCGTGGGTCTTGATGGTGTCGCCGGGTCCGAACTCCACGCGCACGATCGGCGCGGACTGGAGAGCGTATTGCCGCAGCACTCCCGAGGCTGGGAAGAGCAGCGAGACCCGGCTGGCCGCGGTCTCCACACACACGCCGATTCCGAGTTCAGGCTCCGATTCGCTGATCCAACGCTGACCTTTGGTAATTTTCGACGGCATGATTTTGCGCTGCCGACTTGAGCGTGTCAGCTACGGCGCGTCAATGAGGTCTGTAATTGAGCAACGGCCGCTGAAGCGCTTCGTTCTCCGTCCTTCCCAGAGTGGGCGGATAGAGTGAGGCCGCCCGTAGCGCGAGCTTCCAGCTTGCGATCCCAACCCCGGAGCCGCCGGCTCTGAATTTGTGGAACGACGGCAAGCTGGAAGCGTGCGCTACGGGCCGCCCACGGTATCGGCGCCCCACCTGTTACCCCAAGGCTCGAGAGGAGAAGCACCTGCAACGTCTGAGCATCTGAGCCGCGCAGGCTCATTCCCGCGTGGCCACGTAGATCCGATGCTCGTTCCGCTTGGCCCGCTCGTGGGCTTTGGCCTCGACGACCCGGACTTCGAAGCGAGCGCGTTTGAGGTGATGGATAAAGGTTGGTTCCTCCGTCGCCGACCAAAAGGTGGCCACGCCGTCGCGCGTGAGGGCATTCCGGATGGAAGTGAGCCCGCGGCGGCTGTAAATGCGGACATTCGCGGCCTGCACAAAAGAAGTGGGGCCGTTATCGACATCGAGCAGAATGGCGTCGTAAGGCTCGGCAGCCGCCCGCCGGATCACCCCGGTCACATCCTCGACGGTCACCTTCACGCGCGGATCGTCCAGCAGCTTGCCGTTGAGCGCACGCAGAAAATTGCGGTTCCATTGCACGACATCGCCGAGCAATTCCGCCACGTGGACCTCAGCATCGCGCGGCACCATTTCCAAGACTTTCCTCAGCGAAAAGCCGAGCCCGAGGCCGCCGATCAGCACTCGCGCACCTGGCCGCGCCCGCAGAAATTCGCAGGCCAGTTGGGCGAGCAGGAGCTCCGACACGGTCGAGGTGCTGCTCATGAGCTGACGCCCGTTCAGTTTCAGAAAATAATCGCCGTCGTGTTCGTGCAGCGAGAGCCGGGCGCCGTCGGGGCACAGAGTCTCGGCGAGATTTTGGAAAGGTTTCAAAGGATTGAGCGGACGTGGTATAGAGTGAGAACCATCGCCGCATCGCCTCTCCATAAGCAAACAATCGTCGCGCTGAGCCGCGAGCTCGGGTTTGCGCTGTGCCGCGTGGCTCCGGCGGCAGTTCCCCCGCATGCGCCGGAATTTCGACGCTGGATCGCGGAAGAGCGGCAGGGAGAAATGGAGTGGCTGGCGCGCAACGCCGACCGGCGCACCTCGCCGGAGGCCGTGCTGCCGGGCGCGAAAAGCGTGGTCGCGCTGGCCATGAATTACTGGCAGGGCGGAGACGAGGCGCCGCCACCGGGCCACGGGCGGGTGGCGCGCTATGCCTGGGGCGACGATTATCACGACATAATGCGGGAGCCGCTGCGGCAACTCGATGCGCGCATGCGGGAGCTGGGCGGACAGCAACGGTACTACGTCGATACCGGTCCGGTGTTGGAGCGCGATTTCGCCGCGCTGGCGGGCATCGGCTGGCAGGGCAAGAGCACGATGCTGCTCAACCGCGAACTCGGCACTTGGTTCTTCCTCGCGGAACTGCTCACCACCCTGGAACTCGCGCCGGACGAGCCCGCCGCCGTCCGGTGCGGCAGTTGCACCCGCTGCATCG
>JBGTNO010000001.1:0-5401 GCA_041743065.1 Chthoniobacterales bacterium | reverse complement strand
GGCGAGCACGACCGTCGGCGCCGATCAAATTAGGCGGGGAAGTATAGGGGGAGGCGGACACATGGAGGTGTCCCTAAAACTGTCACTTCCGTGTAGTCGCTGAGTAATCGACGAGTAGGGGGGTGGTAGTGCTTGATTACTCTGGTGAACGGGGTATTCTGGTGCCCTAAACACGCAGAAAATTCGCCGAATCCACCCCTTCCGCCATGCTTTCTGAGTGGCGCTCGAACCCGCGAACTCCATAAGGTTCGAGCCGGAGCAAAGCGGAGACCGGCGAAGCCAATCCCAACCCTTCCGCCATTTTTTTAGATAAATACACGGTTCCCCGGTTCAGAGGTCGCCGAAGTCAGTTTGCGTCTGGCGACGGACATTCACATCGAAGGGTCGCTTCTCTTCCTGCTTCCCCGGTTCTTTAAAGCGGTCTGCCGATTCTTCCGGGGAACCGGCAGATCGCGGAGGGTCGTCCTCTCGACCGGGAATTCTGCCTACGTCATGTTACCTGCAACACTGACATCCAAATCGGCTGTTGCACCGTGGCACGCGTTGGAAAAGCCCTGTAATTTCCGTTCCGCCCTTGCGGCCCCCTCTCATTGCCGGTCTGCCGCCCGGCCGGATGGGCTCTTCGGGAGCGCTGCCTTAAAATGGGGGCAGCGGCTTTTTCTTTTGTTGCTTCACATGATATCCCCAATCTCTGTCCCCGGCCGCGTCGCTCTCCCGAGCCGCGCTAGGCCAGGGGCGCTGGCTTTGTTTTGTCCCAGCCGATGACCGCCGCCCCCAAAGCGCTCATTACCGGCATCACTGGCCAGGTGGGGTCCTATCTCACGGAGCTTCTTCTCGAGAAAGGCTACGAAGTGCATGGAGTGGTGCGGCGCTCCAGCAGCTTCAACCGCTCCCGCATCGAGCATCTCCGGTCGGACCCGGGGATCTATGGGCAACGACTCTTTCTGCACTACGCGGATCTCACGGATGTGACCTCTATCCGGCGCATCATTCACCGGGTCAAACCGGTGGAGCTGTATCACCTCGCCGGTCAGAGCCATGTCGGCTTGAGCTTCGAAATCCCGGAATCAACCTGTGAAGAAGTGGGTATGGCCACGCTCCACCTGCTCGAGATTTGCCGCGATCTGGATTACCCCATCCGCATCTACCACGCCTCCTCCTCGGAGATTTTCGGCGAGCCGGCCGACTTCCCCCAGACGGAGGACACGCCGGCGCGCCCCCGCAGTCCCTACGGCTGCGCCAAGGCTTTCGCCTCACACTTGTGCTCGGTTTACCGCTCCGCCTTTGGCATGTTTGTCTGCAGCGGCATTACCTACAATCACGAGTCGCCCCGCCGCGGGGGAAACTTTGTCACCCGCAAGATCTCGCTTTCCGCGGCGAGGATCAAGGCGGGGCAGCATGAAACCCTCAGTCTTGGAAATCTGGACGCACGCCGTGACTGGGGCTACGCCGCCGAATATGTGGACGCCATGTGGCGCAGCCTCCAGCATCCCGCGCCCGACGATTACGTCATCGCCACCGGGGAAGCCCACGCCGTGCGGGATTTCGTGCGCGCGGCCTTCGCGGAGCTCGCGATTTGCCTCGAGTTCGAGGGCGAGGGAGTGGACGAAGTGGGCCGGGACACTGCCACGGGCAAGCGGCTCGTGCTGGTCGATCCGGCGTTTTTCCGGCCGCTTGAACCTGCCCGTCTGATGGGCTGTGCGGAAAAGGCGGAGCGGGTTCTGGGCTGGCGTCCCCGGATCACCGGCACCGGCGTGGCCGCGCTTATGGCGGCGGCAGACTGGGAATTTGTGACAAGTGGCATGGATCCCGCGTTGCCTGAAGCGGCCGCGCTCATGCGGGGGAACCGCCGGACGCCTTGATCAGGACGGCGAACTAATGATAGCTTTTTTAACCCGTCCCCCTGCGGCCACGATTTTTCGGGCCGTGTAGCTGACCACGACCGTAATGCGAAGTAGTGCACTAAAGAATTTCCTGATGCGTCCCCTGTGGATGAGCACCATTGTGCTCATCCTCCTAGCAGGTGCGGGTGTGGGCGGGTATTTTTACTACCGGGAATGGAATCAGGAGCGGCTCATGCGGCGCGCGCGCGCGCTTTACGAATGGAAGGAGACGGGCTCGGCCGTGCTGACTCTCCAGCGGATTCTGCACACGAACCGCGATAACATCGCCGCCACCCGCATGATCGCCGAGATCGCGGGCAAATCTTCCAGCCGCGAGGCACTCGGCTGGAGCCGCCGTGTCGTGGAGCTCGAGCCGGACGTTCTGGAAAATCATCTTGCCGCAGTGCGGATCGCGATCGAGATCGGCGAGTTCGATGCGGCCGGCGAGATCCTCAGAAATGTCGGAGCGAAACTTCGGGATGATCCCGCCTATCATGCTGCTGCGGGAAAGCTCGCCGTGAAGCAAGGGGACGTTGCTCTCGCCGAGAAAGAACTGGCCAAGGCCGTGGCGGCTGCGCCGGACTCGGATCGCTATCGGTTGGAGCTTGCCTTTGTGCGCCTCAAATCCGAGAGCGCGGAGGATCGTGAGGTTGCCCGTGAGACCCTCAGAGCTCTCGCCGGTCAGCCGGAATTTCTCCGCGAAGCCACCCGCGCGCTCATTGACGACGCGCTGGCGGGCGGCAACGGAGGAGACGCTTTGACCTACGCCTCCGCTTTGCGCGCGGCGTCCGATTCGACTTTCGAAGACCGGCTCTTTCATCTTCATCTCCTGCGCAGTCTCGGATCGAATGGATTCGCCGGCGCACTCATCGATCTCCAGGCGGAAAGTATCCGCGATCCCGCCAAAACGGCGCATCTGATCCAGTGGATGACGGGCAATTCCTTGTCCATGTTCGCCATCGAATGGAGTGGCCGGTTCCCCAAAGGATTCGCCTACCAGATGCCGGTGGTCGCTCCCCTGGCGGAGGCCCACCTGCGCATCGGCGATATGAAAGGGCTTAAGGCGCTCCTCGCTCCCGACTCCGAAAAACTGCAGTCGCTCGGAATCCGCCTCGACCAGGAGGACTATCGCTGGGAAGGCCTCGAGCATTTCCGCCTCGCCATGCTCGCCCGGGTGCTGAGGAAAGAGGGGAATCTTCGCGAATCCGATCTCAAATGGAACGCCGCCGTCGTCCAGGCCACCGGGTTTCCCGGTGCCATGAAAGCGCTGGCCATGTTTGCCCTGGAATGGGGATGGAAGACCGAGGCGGTGCCGCTTCTTTGGGCCATCGAGCGCAGCACCGGCGAACGACGCTGGGCTCTCGAAACGTTGCGCGACCTTTACACCAAGGAAGAGTCCACGCGAAATCTCTCCAAAGTGGCCTATCTGATCGCCAAACTCGAGCCGGCAGACTCCGCCGCGCGTCACCAGGCGGCCCTGCTCGGACTCCTTTCCGATTCGCAGGTGAAAGACGCCGCCGCCATTGCCGCCTCGCTGCATCAGGAAGAGCCTGCCAATCCTGATTTCGCCGCCACCCACGCCTTCGCCCTTCATTTGACAGGTAAAGACGAGGAGGCTCTCAAAGTCCTGCGCGATCAGCCCGAGACTCATCCCCGCATCGCCCTGTATCTCGGCGTCGTCCTCGCCGCGATGGGGGAGACCGGCGAAGCGGCCCGCCATCTCATCACCGCCGAGAAAGGTTCTCTCAGTAAGGACGAGGCTGCGCTCCTCCGGGACACCCGCAACGCCCCCGCCACCGTCATGGCCGGCTCCATCCCGGTCCCGGAAATCGAGAAATGAGCGCTTCACCGGATGCCATCACATCTGACCGGCTAGGTGCCCCGAATGCAGTGCCTGCCCGAGCCGATTCGACCTCGTCGGCCGGACGCATCCCGGAAACGGTGCCGGCAGGTTTCACGCATCTTATCGCCTGGCTCTTTCTCGGCCTCGGCGTGCTGGGCCTCTGGGCGGGACTCAGCTGGAAGCTCAGCATCGACTGGAGCACCAACGCCCAATACGAATTCGGCTACATCGCCCCGCCCTGCATCGCCTATTTGCTCTGGGACCGCTGGCGCGACCGCCCCGCCCCGGGCGCGCCCGATACCTTAGCCTTCGCCGGGATTTTTCCACTCCTGCTGCTGCTGCTTCCGCTCCGCATCATCCTGGAGTCCAACCCCGACTGGCGACCCCTCAACTGGGTGAACGCGGGCGTCGTCGTCGCCCTCACCGCCGGCTTTGCCGCCGCCTTCGGCGGGCGCTCCTGGATGCGTCATTTCCTGCCTCCCCTCCTGCTCGTCTTCTTCGTCATTCCCTGGCCTCTGGCCATCGAACAGGCGAGTATTCAGTCCCTCAGCCGGATCGCCGCCGCCATCGCCACCGAGCTGCTCAACCTCTTCGGCTACACCGCCGTTCAAAAGGGAAACTCGATCCAGACGGAGGCGGGACTGCTCGGCGTCTCCGACGCCTGCAGCGGTATCCGGTCCGTCGCCGGCCTCAGCGCCGCCGCCGTATTTCTGGGTGAATTCAAGCGTTTCCGCGCCTTCCGCCGGCTCTGGTTTGTCGGCTTCGCCCTCCTCCTTGCGCTCGCTTTGAACGTCGGGCGCGTCTTCACCCTCTGCGCCGTGCGCACCTCGGAAGGCGAGTCCGGCTTCATCAGCTGGCACGATCCCGCCGGCTACGTGACTTTCGCCATCGGTCTCGTGCTCCTCTGGCTCCTTGCCGAGCGCCTCGGCGGCCATCCCGGCCCCGCGTCCGCGGTTCCGTCCCCGACCCTCACGGCGCCGCTGACCTCCCTGGCCATCGTCCTCCCCCTCTGGCTTCTTTCTGTCGAAGGCGTGAACAGGTGGTGGTTTCAGTCCGCCGAACGCCACACCCGGAGCGGCCCGTCCTGGGAGCTTCATCCGCCCGAGCACGATCCCGCCTGGAAACCAACCGTGCTTTCCGAGGAAGCCGCCTCCATCCTCCGGTATTCCCATGGAAAAAGCGCCGTTTACAGCGAGATCGGCGCGCCCCTCTGGCAGATCTTCTTCTTCGAATGGGATCCCGGCCGGACCTCCGCCCAGCTGGCCCGCATGCACCGGCCCGAAATTTGTCTGCCCGCCGCCGGGATTCGCCATGTCGGGTCCGCCCCGCCCTTCACTCTCGCCGCCGCCGGCACCACGCTCGAATTCGAAGGCAGCGTCTTCGATTCCCAGAACGGCGTCCTCTACGTCTATCGCACCCTCTCCGAACAGCGCCCCGATACCGCCCGAGCCAATGCCTTCGATCTGGGGGTGAAAGGCCGCCTGCTTGGCGCTTGGGCCGGTGTCCGCAACACCGGCCAGAAACTTCTGCAAATCTGCGTCGTGGACGCCCACGATGAATTCGAAGCCCGCCAGGACATCCAGGACCGTCTCCCGCCCCTCCTCCGCAGCGTGGAAAACTAACCCCGCGCGCCCTCTCTGGTCCGCTCCCGCCCCGCCGCGCCGTCTCCAAGCGC